>QHXE01000478.1 GCA_003222835.1 Acidobacteriota bacterium
GAACAACCCGACGTTCGCACAATCGGCCGCCAACATCCAAGCGGCGGAAGGCAGGAAGAAGCAGTCAGGACTCTACCCGAACCCAACTGTCGGCTACCAGGGCGAACAGATCCGAGGCGGGTCGTTCCACGGGGGCGAGGAAGGGTTTTTCGTTCAGCAGGACATAGTGCTTGGTGGAAAGCTGGGCCTGAATCGAAAGATTTTTGACCAGGAGCTGAAACAGGCACAAACGGAAGGCGAGGAGCAAAAACTGCGCGTAGTCACAAACGTGCGGATGTCCTACATCCAAGCGCTGGCTGCCCAGCAGACGCTGGAGTTACGGCAAAACCTCAGCAAGCTCGCCGGCGACGCCGTCGAGACCTCACATCAGCTCGCGAATGTCGGCCAAGCGGACGCTCCCGACGTGCTTGAATCGGAAGTGGAAGCGCAGCAGGCGCAACTCGCGGTCACCATGGCCGAACAGAACCAGCAGCGGGTTTGGAAAGCACTGGCCGCTGTCGTAGGGAATCCGCGGCTTCCGTTGATGAAGCTCGAAGGAAAACTCGAGGACACCCCGCCGGTCAATGCGGATGAACTTGCAGAGACAATCGTCAACGAAAGTCCCGCCGTCAGAATCGCCGAACTCGGCGTCAAGCGAGCCGAAGCCGCCTTGGCTCGCGCGAAGCGGGAACCCATTCCGGACCTGCAACTGCGCGGTGGCATGCAGCAGAATGGTGAATTGTTGTCCGCACCTAGCGGGAAAGCTGTCGGACTACAGGGCTTTGCCAGCGTGGGGGCGAGCATTCCTATTTTTAACCGCAATCAGGGAAACATTGCCACCGCGAAAGCCGATGCCGAGAGGGCCACGCGCGAGGTGGAGCGTGTGAAGCTCCTTCTCCGCGAACGGGCGGCAAGCGTCGTCCAGAACTACACGTTCTCGCAGACCGCGGTCGACCGCTACAAAAACCAGATGATACCGAGGGCCCAGAAGGCGTACGAGCTGTACAGCAAGAAATACCAAGAGATGGCTGCGGCTTACCCACAAGTCCTCATCGCTCAGAGAACCCTCATGCAACTGGAGGTCTCCTACATCACTGCTCTGGAGAGTTTCGCCACGAGCTCTCTTTCATTGCAGTCCTACTTGCTCACCGATGGCCTCGAAGCTCCCTCACAGCCAGGCGGCATGGACAAGCCAGTGCGTGAGGTCAACATCCCGTTGCAGATGAGTGCAAGCCCCCAGTAGAGGTAGGGGCATCAGAAAACGCACCACATGACACACAAAGATCAGAGACAGGCTTCCGACACACCCGCCGGTCACAAGATGTCAGACATTCACGGGAGCCACGACCGTCACGCCGGGCACTCCGTTGCCATGTTTCGCGACAAATTTTGGCTGAGTCTAGCCCTCACAATTCCCGTCGTATTTTGGTCAACTGACGTTCAACACTGGCTTGGTTACACAGCGCCTTCCTTCCCTGGCTCAAAGTTTATCCCCGCCATCCTCGGAACAGTCGTCTTCCTTTATGGCGGCCTAGTCTTCATCCGTGGGGCTTGGCGCGAACTTGCCGATCACAAGCCCGGCATGATGACACTCATCAGCTTGGCGATCATAGTCGCTTTTGGAACTTCGCTCGCTGCGACATTCGGCCTTTTCGAGATTGACGTTTGGTGGGAACTCGCGTCGCTGATTACGATCATGGTCCTCGGCCACTGGCTGGAAATGCGGGCCATTTCCCAGGCTCGTGGCGCGCTCAATGCACTCGCCGCGCTACTCCCGGACACCGCTGAACGCGTAAACGGCTCCGATACTGAGTCTGTTCCACTCTCTGAGTTGGGCGTTGGCGACGTCGTTCTTGTCCGGCCCGGAGCCCGTATTCCGGCAGATGGCACTGTCGTTGAGGGCCTTGCCGATGTTGACGAATCCATGATCACTGGCGAGTCCAAAGCGGTACCAAAGGGGTCAGGCACCAGAGTTATCGCGGGAACAGTCGTCGGTGGCGGAAGCCTTCGCGTCCGCATTACGGCAATCGGGGACCAGACAGCCCTCTCCGGAATCATGCGGCTCGTCGCCAGCGCGCAGGCTTCTAGCTCTCGCACGCAAGCTCTTGCCGACCGTGCGGCGGCGATCCTTTTTTACGTGGCAGTCGTGTCTGGCGCGATTACTTTCGCCTACTGGTGGTTTTCAGGCGACAAACAACACGCCCTGATTAGAATGGCAACGGTCCTCATCATTGCTTGCCCACATGCCCTTGGACTGGCGATTCCGCTGGTGATCGCAATCTCGACATCTCTAGGCGCTCAAAACGGGCTCCTCGTTAAAGACAGACTCGCACTCGAACGTGCCCGCAATTTGGATATGGTCATTTTCGACAAGACCGGAACCCTGACCCGTGGTTCCCCTGCGGTGTCGGGAGTCGCGGCTGCACCTGGCACTACCGAAGACGATCTGATTGCGCGTGTTGCCGCTGTCGAATCCAACTCCGAACACCCACTCGCTAAAGCAATCGTCGCTGAAGCCAAGCGCCGCGGCGTGGCCCAATTGTCAGCGACGAACTTCGAGGCGCTGCCCGGGCAAGGAGCGGAGGCGCTCGTGGAAGGCGAGACCATCGTAGTCGGCGGACCGCGTCTGTTGACTGAGCCCATGATAACGGTGCCACCAGAAGTTGAAAAACTGACAACCGCTTGGGCGTCAGATGGGAAGACGGTCCTCTATGCCGTCGCCCAAGGCCGACTGCT
>QHXE01000479.1 GCA_003222835.1 Acidobacteriota bacterium
GACGGGGACGATAGCGTTCATGATGGACTGCGACACGACGGGCATCGAACCAGACATTGCCCTAGTCAAGTACAAGTGGCTAGTAGGCGGTGGAGTCATCAAGATAGTCAACGGCACTGTTCCAGAGGCCTTGAGGAGACTCGGATACTCCACAAGCCAGACGGACGAGATTCTACATTACCTCCAAGACAACGACACGATTGAGGGCGCTCCACATCTAAAGCCGGAGCACCTCGCTGTCTTCGACTGCGCCTTCAAGCCGTCCAAGGGATCCCGAAGCATCCATTACATGGGACATGTGAAGATGATGAGCGCAGTCCAGCCGTTCATCTCGGGAGCGATATCGAAGACAGTGAACATGCCGAACAGCGTGACAGTAGACGAGATTATGCAGACCTATGTGAACTCGTGGAAGATGGGCTTGAAGGCTATCGCGATCTACCGGGACGGGTCCAAGAGGACACAGCCATTGACGACGAGCCTCGACGAGAAAGACAAGATCAAGCCGCTTGAGAAGGTGGCTTACAAGCCTCTACGGAAACGGTTGCCCGACCAGCGCGATGCGACGATTCACAAGTTCAGCATCAACGGGAACGAGGGATACTTGATGGTGGGACTGTACGCTGATGGATCTCCAGGCGAGATCTTTGTCGTCATGTCGAAAGAAGGCAGCACTATATCAGGACTGATGGACGCATTCGCCACATCCATATCGATCGCACTACAATACGGCGTTCCACTGAGGGTCCTCGTTAACAAGTTCATCCACACCCGGTTCGAGCCGGCAGGGATGACGAACAATCCAGAGATTAGATTCGCAAAATCCGTGGTAGACTACATCTTCAGATATCTCGGACTCAAGTATCTCTCAAAAGAGGACCAGGACGCGATGGGCTTGGCGAAGACTATGGTCGAGAACCATGAGACTCAAGCTAAGCTCGTCGAGCCAGCCCAGAAGCCGGCAGAACAGAGAGTCGTGGAACACGAATCGGCCAGTCGCCTGGAACCGGATTTATTGACGTTCGATCCCCAGTCAGATGCACCTGCGTGCGACAATTGTGGCATGATCATGGTGCGTGCTGGGTCTTGCTACAAGTGTCTCAACTGCGGCAACACCAGCGGTTGCGGCTAGAACCGGCAGATTTCCTCCGGAGAATCCTTTCCGGAAACCAGTTTTGTGGGTGTGGGAATAGTTTAGATCGAACTTCGTCATTATCTTCAGAATCATCTTGTCCGGGTCCGCCGAACGATCAAGCGAGAGGCCAAGGGACCTTCTTCCGGAAATAGGAACCGTCACCATTCTCAGTCCTTTATGTGTGACGCATACAGACTCTGCGGGTCCGAACAATTGGTCCATCTGCCTAGCCATCTCAGTAACGACGCTTACCCAGAAACCAATCTTCTTCTGAAGATCACCGCTCTGGCTAAAGATGTTCTTTGTCCTAGCAGCTTCCGCGTAACCTGTAACTTCTGCTCCTTCTATGAACGTTGCAACCCTGATCGCTTGATCTGACTCTAGAATCTGTTTTGCAGATCCTGTTAGCATCGCGTTCTTTCTCTATCGAGAAATTCTGAGGCCCAGAGTTCTGATCGACATTTGGGGATGTAAAGGCCGGAGACTTTGGGAGCGTCCCTCACTTTGTTTTTCTTGTACCTGCTCTAAACGCAAAGAGTTACGTGCAAAGTCGAGACACGCTTCGCGCCTTGAGGCTCCATGTATCCCAATCCATCACGCTCCAGTTACGAGATAGTTAATCACGACTGAAACTCTTCTTCACTAACTCCCTGAGCACTGAATCCCTTTTTGGACGAGAAATGGTTGGAACCCAAAACGGATTTCTCCAGCATATTTCAAGACTCAGTCAAGGAGGGTTTGCGCAATACTCTTGGAGAAACAGTCATGCTAACAATCCTTCCACTTCTCAAACAGTCCCTTCAGACGTACGCTGAGACACCTAGCGAGTTTCACCGAGAGCTCCAGTTCTACTTTGGGTTCGGAGCCTTGACATTGGAACGGATGATAGTGAAAGAGCTCTTCCAGAAGCTGAGTCTTCACTACACATCGAGTAGCGAACTCGACTTCGAAACTTCTATCGGGCTTGCAAGGAAGGATCTTTCCTTTGTTCAAAGGGGAGTGGTGAGAAAATGACTGCGGAAAACAGACTCTTTGAGATGCTAATCTCGACGGAGGTCAAGGGGGACCTTCTAGTCCTGTTCCACAAGAACCCGGGACTTATAGACACGCATGAGGGAGTTGCTAGGAGAATCGGGAGAATTGCCAACTCTATCGAGGCAGATGTCAGAGACTTAGTCACTCTGGGAATCCTCAAAGTTCGGCAGATAGGAGGCCGCGAAGTCCTCCTCTTCGACCGGTCGAAGGACCGTGAGACTCAGGAAACCATCGTCACCCAGCTGAAGACTCTCAAAACAAGAAGGGACGCTTAGGGATGGCCCGAAATAAGACTGGAATTCCTGAGCTGGATGAGATGCTCCGCGGCGGATTCATGGATAAGGATGCGGTAATGATAGCTGGAAGCGCAGGAACCGGAAAGACCACCCTCGCTCTCGAATATCTAGTGAATGGCGCAACTCAGTTCGGCGAGCCTGGAATATACCTCACATTCGAACAACTCCCAGACCAGATCTATCGCGATGCAGAAAACTTCGGCTGGGACCTAAGAAAGCTAGAGGCCGAAAACAAGCTGAGAGTCGTGTGCACCAGCCCTGATCTCCTCCTAGAGCCCGATGGAGAAGAACAGTTACTCGGAGAGACGATCAAGGAATTGCAGCCGCGAAGAATGGTAATCGATTCTCTCAACCATTTGGAAATGTATGTGCCGCGGGGAGATCTTCGCAAAGAGGCCTACCGGATACTCATGTACATCAAGACACGGGGAATCAGTCCCCTAATCGTTTGGGAGGCGCAGCAGGA
>QHXE01000480.1 GCA_003222835.1 Acidobacteriota bacterium
TCTAATCGAATTGCGGCTGGATTATATTGAACAGAATGAGCGTGACGCGGCGTTGGGCTTATTGCTTGAGCATCTGAATCGCGCCTACGATTCGATCATTTTGACCTTGCGATCTCCAAATCAAGGCGGACGCAGTTCGATTGATGCTCAAGCACGGCGTAGTTTCTGGCGTTCTTTAGCCGATCTCCCCACAAACTGGTTTGCCGATTTGGAATTGGATCTCGTGAACGAGTTCGCTCGCGCTAACGAAACAACCGCGCTAGATTGGCGGCAAGTAATTTGTTCTCATCATGACTTCAACGGTGTGCCGGCGGATTTGGAAAAGGTTTACGCGCGAATGTCGGCAACGCCGGCGCGTATCATAAAGATCGCAGTTCAAGCCAACGATGCGACGGACTGCATTCCTGTCTTTCGCTTATTGGATCGAGCGCAGCGTGAAGGGCGAGAGACGATAGCACTAGCAATGGGCCCGGCGGGAATTGTGACTCGCATTCTTGGCCCTTCGCGCGGATCGTTTCTTACCTATGGTTCGCTCGACGATGAAAGCGCGACCGCTCCCGGCCAATTGACCGCCAGAGAGATGCGCGAAGTCTATCGAATAGATCGGATAGATCGAGAGACCGAAATCTTTGGAATCATTGGCAATCCCGTTAGTCATTCGTTATCTCCGCACATTCACAACGCGGCATTTGAGGCGGCAAAATTCAATGCAGTTTACATTCCGTTTGAGGTCGGTGATGCGAATGATTTCATGCGTCGGATGGTGCAGCCACGTTCGCGCGAGATGGATTGGAATTTGCGCGGTTTGAGCGTCACCGCGCCGCACAAATTGACAGTGATGGAGAGGCTCGACTGGATTGAGCCATCAGCAAAAGAAATGCGAGCCGTAAATACGATCGTCCTGCGTGACGATGAACTTCATGGCTACAACACTGATGCGATCGGATTCATCTCGCCGCTGCGGGGGAAGTTTGGATCGTTGAAGCACGCTCGATGCGCGATCATTGGCGCAGGAGGCGCGGCCCGCGCGGCTTTATGGGCGCTAAATAGCGAAGGCGCACAGGTCACCTTGTTCGCGCGCGACCCGGCACTCGCAGAATTCTTCGCTCGACAGTTCAGTGCTGAATGCAAATTAAATGCAGACGCCAGCTTCAACGGCTTTGATGTCGTAATAAATGCCACGCCGCTCGGCGCCTGCGGCGAACGCGAGAACGAAACGCCCGTCACGACTGAGAAGCTGCGCGGGGTGCGATTGGCTTACGATCTCGTTTACAATCCATTGGAAACTCGTTTTCTGCGCGAGGCGCGCGCCGCCGGATGCGAAACCGTGAGTGGCCTTGAGATGCTGATCGCTCAGGCCGTCGAACAGTTTAAGCTGTGGACTGGCCGTGAGCCTGACGCAGAAGTAATGCGAGCAGCCGCGTTGCGCGGGCTAAACGAGTAAGTAACCGTTTCACTTGTTTGAGGACTGCGGGAAAGGTTGGTTGTTTCGCGATTTCTTTTGCGTCATTTCGTAGATCGCTCGCTCGCCATAACAGACGATCCACGAAATCACACGAAGGGAGCCTTCGTTACGACTCGTGCGAATGATCTCAAGCACTGGTTCTCAAAAAGAACGTTATAGCAGGCAAATTCTCTTTACCGGCATCGGGAAGGAAGGGCAGAGCCTGCTTATCAATTCGCGCGCATTAATCATCGGCTGTGGCGCGCTCGGCTCAGCGCAGGCGGAAGCGTTGGCGCGCGCCGGCGTAGGAACGCTGCGCATCGTCGATCGCGACTTCGTTGAGTTCTCGAATCTGCAACGCCAGACGATGTTCACCGAGCGTGACGCGACTGAGCGCCTGCCGAAAGCGATCGCCTGCGACGGACATGTTCGCGAGATTAATTCCGAAGTCGTTGTCGAACCGGAGATCGTCGATGCTAATCATTCGAACATCGAGCGGTTGATTCAGAACTGCGACGTCGTCCTTGACGGCACTGATAATTTTGCCACGCGTTATCTGATTAATGATGCGTGCATCAAACACAACGTCAATTGGATTTATGGCGCGGCGGTTGGCTCGTACGGAGTAACAATGACGGTTCAAGCCAACGAAACGCCGTGCCTGCGTTGTGTGTTTCCCGAAGCGCCGCCCGCAGCCAGCGCGCCTACGTGCGACACGGCCGGCGTGATTATGCCCATCGTTAGCATTGTCGCGGCCGTGCAGGTGAGCGAAGCTCTGAAACTCTTGACCGGACATACGGAAGATTTGCACAACTCGCTGATGCAGTTTGATGTGTGGCGAAACGAATGGCGGCGTATATCGCTTCGAGATCGAGCGCCCGATTGTCAGACATGCGGAGAGCGACGGTTTGAAACTCTCGAAACAAACAATCGTGAGTTCGCGGCGATTCTTTGTGGCCGACACGCGGTGCAAATATCACCCGCCCAGCCTGCTCGTGTTGATTTGGCGGCGCTCGGCCAAAGGCTGCAACCCGTCGGGGAGGTGAAAGCGAACGATTATCTGCTTCGCTTTCGCACCGGTGATTATGAATTGACGGTCTTTCAGGATGCGCGCTCAATCATCCGCGGCACCGACGATATCGCTACGGCGCGGTCGCTGTACGCAAAATACATTGGCAGTTAATTTCCTTCAGTCTTGATAAGGTCCAACGCATGCAAAAACAAAAAGTGATCCATTGGTGGCTGGCGCTCTTTTTTCTCGCGGGTTTGTCTTTCGCCGCGCCTGCACTCGCCGGCGAGCCAG
>QHXE01000481.1 GCA_003222835.1 Acidobacteriota bacterium
CTTACGCACTAGAGACTGACGCCGCAGTTCTTCCCAATCCTCTTTCCGCACGCGATGAAATGCCTCTACGACTTTCGGATCAAATTGCTGGTTGGACCATTGGTCCAGTTCTTGTGCCGCAGCTTCGTATGATCGCCCTTCGCGATAGACTCGATCGCTGGTGATGGCATCGAACGCGTCCGCGACCGCGAAGATACGCGCGCAGACATCGATCTCTTCAGCTCTTAATCCGAGTGGGTAACCCGACCCGTTCCACTTTTCATGGTGTTGAGCGACGACTCGAGCGGCGCCTTCGAGAAACTTGATGCCCCGAAGGATCTGTTGGCCATGCCGCGGATGCTCGCGCATGCGCACCCATTCTTCATCCGTCAATTTCGCCGGTTTGCGCAGGATAGCGTCCGGGACTCCGATCTTGCCAATGTCGTGAAGCAGCGAGCCAAACTCGAGAGCCCTCATCTCCGATGCACTCAGCCCGTATTCGCGACCGAGACGCAGACTAAAGCTCACGACGCGTTCTGAATGGCCGTGTGTCTCCGCATCGCGAGTCTCGAGCGCGGCAGTTAATGCTTTCAAGGTCGATCGATAAGCGTTCTCCAGCGAACCCAGCGCCTCGTCGAGTTCGGCAGTGCGTTGATGGACTAACTCTTCCAGGCGATTTTCGTAACGGCGCTTGGCTGCTATCAAGTCATGGTGTTCGAGCGCGCGCGTGACCGCCGCCTCAGCCTGGCGCAGGTCAAACGGCTTCATCAGATAATCAAAAGCTCCCAGCCGCAGCGCATTAATAGCGCTCTCGATCGTCTGCATCCCGCTGATCATCACGATAACCGTATCAGGAGAGATGACTTTGACGTGCGGGATCATCTCCAGGCCGCTCATGCCGCTCATGGTGATGTCGCTAATCACCAACTGGTAATTGCGCTCCCGAAGTTGCGCGAGGGCTTCCTCGGCCGAGGGCGCCTGGCTGCATTGATAAACATCGCCCAGGAGATCGTTGAGCACGCTGAGTACTTCGGTCTCGTCATCAACGATTAGAAGACGCGGTTTGGTATTATTCTCGGCCATGTTCGACTGGAAAGTTTCTCTTAACGGAACCGATGACAGCCACTATCGAGCCGTAACTCTCTGCGGGAACGGGGGTCGCCCTTGAAGGATGGACAAGCCGGCGGTCTAAACCGGCTTGGCGATTGTATAACAACATCAAGGTATTCGCAAACATTCTTTTGCTCAGAGTCGAGCCGTCTTTTCGAGCCTTTCGCTTACTTTCCGCGTAAGCAAGACTGAATTCGGGCCAATGCCAAAGAGTTGACGAGGCGTGGCTGCTGCCACTAAGATGGCCTGACCGTCGAAACTGCACTGAGCCGGAGTGGCGAAATTGGTATACGCACCAGACTCAAAATCTGGCGAGGTCACACTCATGAGAGTTCGAGTCTCTCCTCCGGCACCAAATCAAACGTGAACAGGACGCGAAAGCTCAACCCGCCGCTAAAGTGGGCTGGCGGGAAGCGCTGGCTGGTGCCAAACCTTGAGCCGCTCTGGCGAGAATACGCGGAGCGACGTTACGTTGAGCCGTTCTGCGGTGGGCTGGCTGTTGCGCTCGGGCTCGAACCGGAGCGCGCTCTGTTGAATGATCTGAATCCGCATCTCATCAATTTCTACCAACAACTTGGACGCGGACTTTCATTGAAGATCGAAGCGCGTTACGACGAGAGACTTTTCTACGCTCACCGCGAGCGGTTTAATCAACTTGTCAAAGAAGACAAGGCGCAAAAGGCGGAGGCGGCTCAACTCTTCTACTATCTTAATCGCACCTGCTTTAATGGTCTTTGCCGTTTCAATCAGCGTGGTGAATTCAACGTGCCGTTCGGCCGGTACAAGACAGTCAACTACGCCAGCGACTTCCAAGTCTATCGAAACCTATTTCGGCGATGGTCATTTGCGGCCACAGATATCGAGAAGCTGGTGATCGAGCCTGATGATTTCATCTATGCGGACCCGCCGTACGACGTTGAGTTCACGACCTACAGCGCTGGTGGCTTCTCATGGAACGATCAGGTTAGGACAGCGGAATTGTTGGCTAGGCATCGCGGACCAGTTGTGCTTTCAAACCAGGCGACAGATCGGATTGTAAAACTTTATCGTCGATTGAAATTTAAGTTGAAGTTCCTACCAGCGCCGCGGAGAATCAGTTGCAATGGAAATCGCGAAGCTGCGCGCGAAGTGCTCGCGACGAAAAATGTGTAGTCAGAAACGCGAAGGGACGAAGCAATCTCATTCTTGGAGATGCTTCGGCCCTTGTCATTAGGCAAAGCCTGCAAAGATTCGCTTGGACTGGACGAGTTGGCCTCACCAATGCTAAAAAGCAGCCCGGCCGGAACGGCGGCGCGTCGTAGGGCGTGAAGATAGAGATCGTCCATTCAGATGGTTTCGCCACCGTGGGGCGAATCGATGGCGAATGGGCCGGAGAGATTGCGGTCTGCAAACTCTCTAGCCTTAAGTTGGGAGCGATCGAAACGATTCCGCGAGAGGGCGTGTCCGATCATACGTCGCCGTGTCCGACCATCGGGCAAAAAGACTACGAGCCTTAGCGCGATCAACCCTGGCAGTAATCGTCAAATCCATTGTTTGAAAGATCGAATTGATTGCTGGCGTCGGCATTCATCATCCAGGCTTGCTCAGAAGGATCGCAGCAGTCCAGCCCTCTCCCAAAGCGAGAAGGAGACTCAGCAAGATTTACTGGCAGATCCTCGGGCGCCTTATCGCTTTCTCTCTTTGCGGTCTTCGAGTAATCGGTTGACGGTGGAAGCGATTTTGTTGATGTCTTCAGGCTTGCGGAGAAAATCGTTGACCCCGGCGCGCCAGGCTTCCTTTTCACAGTCGATGCCGGAGAGCATGATGATGGGTAGGTCGCGACGGTGAGGTATTTCGCGGATGCGCAGCACCAATTCGAGTCCAGTGGAGGCGGGCAAATCGTTGTCGACGATCAATGTGTCGTATCGGGCGCCGGTCTTTAGGATCTTCAGAGCCCTCGCTGCGCCAACGCACGAATCGACATGCATGTCTTTGTTACGTAAGGTCGCCTGTATCAATCGCATTACTGCTTCATTTTCCTCTACGTGCACCACGAGGATTTCAGCGAGGGACTTCTTGTCAGCCGTCCTCTTGGTTCTCCTCGGTTCTGAGAAAAGATGACGTCTGCGCTTTCGTATTCTCGAACGCGACTTCTTAAGGTCCGGATGCCGAATGTTTATTATCGAGATCAAGCTTTGGTGATGTTTGAAGCCAAGCAAGTATGAAGCTTTCGTTACTGAGCCTTCAGCCTCCCGAAGAGCGCGCGCGATTAAAGCTTTTTCAGCTTTCGTTACCTCTCGGCGGAAAGAAGCCCAGGAGAGTCCCTTCGCTTCTTGACCACCAACATGATCTTCAATACCACCGCCCTTCCATGCTTCAATTACTTTTTGCGCGCAACTAATTAAGCGCTTGCCGGTTGTTGGGTCTTGAGATTGCTTCAAGAGTTCGATGGCGGATTGGTAAATCGAAAGCAATTGCGCTGCCGGGGTCTGGCCAGACAGTTCTTCAATGATGCTCAGCTTGGCGCGACCCGCGCCTTCCAGATCACCCGTTGTTTCCGCGACTTCGATTGCCCGCTGAAGCAACCTTCTCGCTGCTGGATAATCACCCAACCTCGCAAGGGCGACTCCATGAGTGGTCAACGCTTCGGCTAGAACTGCCTGCTCGTCGCCTTTCTCCAGAGTGCGTACCGCGTTTCGAGCCACGCGTTGCGCTTCGGCAACGTGACCTTCGGCCAACAATGTTCGCGCGCGAGTGTCGTCAACTTGGGCGATCATGCTCATGTCACTCAGCGCAAAAAAGAAGCGACGCGCGCGGTCGAGATGCTTGTGTGCTTCATCGTACTTTTTGATCGTGAAGAACAGAAAACCAAGATTGTTTTCCACGCGGGCGAGATAGCGAGTGTTTCCGGCTAGCTCAAAGTGGAAACTGGCCGCCGTGTATTCCATCAAGGCGCGGTCAAGATAGTCTTCTCGGTTTTCGGGCGCGGCCAACCGCCTAAAGACTAATCCGTATTCATTATGAAATTGCCCCTTGAGTGCATGATCCTCACTCTGATCGAGCAACGGTGCGGCCTGATTATAGAGTCGCATCGCTTCATGAAGTTGCTGAGTCCGCTCTTCGATAATACCGGCGCGAATTAAGAGCAGCGCTCTCAATTCGCTCTCCTTCTCTCCCAAGGAATCGAGCGCTTCGGTCAACGTGGCCCGTGCCTCGTCATATGAACCCTCGCGCCAATAACATAACGCGAGATCGCCGCGTGCTTCGGCCACGCGCTCGGATAATCCAAGATGTTGAAAGAGATCGATGCTCCGCGTGATCAGGTTCTTTGCCGTCTCCTGACTACCAGCAGCCTGATCGGTACTTCCGAGCCATCCCGACAAAGCGCCAACGCGCAATAGCACGTCGGCCCTTGTAGGTTCGTCAAGATCATTTAGATTTGGGGCGCCATCTCGCTCAGGCCAAAACTCTCTTAGCGCTTCGCAGGCCTGCTCGTACTCGCCGGCTTTTTCCATTTGCTTGGCCAGATCGCAGCAATGTCTTGCCCGCTCGACTGTTGTTAGTCCATGAGTCTCCTGGCGCAGGGCAATCACTTGAGCTGTTAACTTCATATGAGGGTTACCTTTCTATTTGGGTGATACAATCTTTTACTCCACGACGATCTGGCCGTTCGTTGAACTCTGATCAGAGCAATTGTTGCTTCTGAAGGTCACTTGGTCTTGATCGTTTAGAGAAACTCGCAACCACAATTCGAAACCAAAGGAGAAAACCATGAAGACCCTAAAGAGATTGGGTTCAGCTAGCGCTCTGACGCTCGTCTTCGCGTTTGCAGCTTTCGCTGATTGCCCGCCACCTGTACCCGGCGAAGTGAACACGCCTTGTTCGAGTGCTCAGATATCACCGGACGATCCAGTGGCTCTAACAGAACCAAGCGCTTCATCCACTTCTAGCGTGATCGAAATTTCCGTGACCACGCTTGATGTGCTCCTAAGCGCGCTGTCGCTCTTTTAGCAGCCCGCTTGATTTCCAACCAATCGCTTCAAGTTGCCGCGATCGCCACCAGTCACTCTCGCGGCAACACAGTCTTTGTGTGTTTACTTCTCTCTGTTTGGGAGAGTCCCCGGACTGCTGAAACTGACGAGGGGGCTCTCCAGACCGCGCAGCATAAACCTGACCCTTGCCAATTACAACAACAATTTTTGCAAGCGCCCCCTAATTAACTTACACTGAGGGGTTTCCGGGCGTCCGCAATTGGCGGCGCAAACTATCGTTAGGACCGTTTTGTAGTGTCTTAAAAGTTATATTCTTCCAAGCAATTACGCTGAACGACTACTCTATCGCCAGTGAACGCTGGTCCAATATTGTGGGTCGAGA
>QHXE01000482.1 GCA_003222835.1 Acidobacteriota bacterium
GATAGGCACCTATGCAGACAGACATTACGACGTCACTGCGTTTCGTCATCTTTCGAATCCAATCCAACATCTCCGGAGAAGTCGTCGTTGCCGGGACCACTACCACCTTTGGTTCCGGAGCATCGGCGTACGTGTAGTCCGGTATGACTTGCATTCCGCCCGTGAGACGGACCGGCTTGGTACTGTCAGAGACGGTATAAAGTTGAAAGACTTGCATGTCATCCATGCTCGCGCCACGGGATTGGTCCAAGACGGCTTGGAAGACCGTCCAAGGGCCGACAACATCAATCGTCTCAGCCCCTCGCCCTATGATGAAGGCGACCGGTATCTTGCCGTGTGCTGGCGGAACCAGTTTGGTGGAAGGCGGGATCGGCGGTTGTTGGTTATATGCCAGCCCCGGGAAAGAGATGAAAGCAATGAAAACGATCGACAGTCTCTTTAGTTTGTTGTACATCGATGTCGCGTACATCAGGGCGGCGAATCCTGTTCCTCGAAGGTTCAGGGTGGGAAGAAAACTGGAGGCAACAGCCGCATCTTCCTGGGCCCGTATGAAACGCCTGCGCGTAACGCCGATAACCGAACATCTGTCAGGGTCTTCCATTTCTTTTCTCCTCGTCTAAGCTTCTCTTTTCTCTCAAGATCGAACCGCCGTCAGGGACCGTCTTCAGATCCATTGTTGAATCAATTAGAAGCTTGGGCCGACAATATAGCGACCGCCCGACTTGATCCGCCATGACTAAGCTACGACAATTTCGGCCATCGCTGAGAGTGTGTGAGAACGAAACCACCCTCTGCGGAACTTTGTCCGACGCTGTCGGAAGTTTGTCGTTACGGCCACTACATCAGCCGCGTATAATCAATGACAGAGGTGCAACTATGAATCCGCTGCGAGTTGGCTTTCTGGGATTCGAAGGCGTGATGGCGCTCGATCTGGTGGGCCCGATCGACGCGTTCACTAATGCCATCGTCGAGGAGAGCGAGGGCCAGACGGCAAGCTGTTACGAGGTTGTTATCATCGGCTTGACCAATCGTCCCTTCACTTCGGAATCGGGAGTTGTGTTCAAGCCGCACAAGACGATCACAAATGCGCCTGCGCTGGATACTTTGATCATTCCCGGCGGAAAGGGACTTCGCGTTCCGGATACTCAGAGAAAGACGGCGGAATGGATTAGCAGTCGGGCGGCAAAGACACGACGTATCGCGACGGTCTGCACGGGCACGTTTGGACTAGCAGCGACTGGTTTACTCAATGGCCGGCGGGTTACGACGCACTGGCGACAGGCGCAAGAGTTGTCAAAGACCTTCCCCCAACTAAAAGTCGATCCGAACGCGCTCTATCTTAGAGACGGAAAATTCTATACCTGCGCGGGCATCACGGCTGGGATCGATTTGTCTTTGGCTCTCATCGAAGAAGACTTCGGTCCGCGCGTGGCACTGTCGGTCGCACGCGAACTCGTAGTCTACTTAAAGAGGCCTGGTGGGCAGGAGCAGTTCTCTGAACCTCTAAAATTCCAGACGCAGTCTCAGGATCGCTTCGCGGATCTGGCCGCGTGGATTCAGGGACACCTGCGACAGGACTTGTCGGTGGAATCGCTGGCCGAGCGCGCCTGTCTGAGTCCGCGGCACTTTGCGCGGCGCTTCAAAGACATGTTCGATACCACGCCCGCAACCTTCGTCGAAGACTTACGCCTGCACGAAGCGCGCGAGCGGTTAACACTGCCGGAGCAAACGATCGAGAGTGTGGCCGATTCCGTCGGTTTCAAGAGCGCCGACGCCTTTGGTCGAGCATTCGAGCGACGTTTCGGAATAAAGCCGAGCAGCTATCGGAAGCACTTTTCTCTCCACAGCAAGAAACAACCGCCCGAAACGATCCGCGCTGAATAGTGACCAATCCTGGCTCGATCGATGGTCAACTAAGTCTATTTACGTTTGGAATCTGATCCATTTCTCGTCTTCTGGTCACTCTCAATCGGTTCGATGTCCGAAAGTGTAGTCAGTTAGTCATACCTCGCTAACCATATGATCGGTATATTGTCGACTGTTACGTCGACTTTGTTGGAGCTTCAAGTCCGATCTTGAGATGGACCAGGGACAGTCATACGCTTGACCAGAACTCGATGAATACGCAAACAACTCACCCGCGAAGAGTCTGTATTGTCGTCTTTGATGAAGTCGAGGTGCTCGACTTCTGCGGGCCATTTGAGGTTTTCTCCGTCACTGGTGGACGCCAGGGGCTGACGCCGTTTGATGTCTGTACCGTGTCTGAAGACATGAAGGTAATCAATACTCGCGGTGGTCTGAGCGTGAATCCGGGGCACACTTTTGAGAGTTGTCCTCGTCCCGACATCATTTTGGTTCCCGGTGGTATGGGCACGCGCCGAGAAATGAATAATCCAGGAATGCTTCAGTGGCTCAGACACCATGCGAAAAGCGCGGAGCTGGTTCTGTCGGTTTGCAGTGGCGCGCTGGTTCTGGCAAAAGCTGGACTACTAAATGGTTTGAAAGCCACTACTCATCATGACGCGCTTGACGAACTGCGGGCAATACATCCGGACATCGGAGTTGATGGCCAAAGACGATTTATTGATAACGGACGGGTGATTGTATCGGCGGGAATTTCCGCAGGCATCGATATGTCACTTCACGTGGTGGCGCGGCTGCTCGGTAGAGAACAAGCCCTCGAAACAGCTCGCTACATGGAATATAAATGGAATTCGGAAGAGTCGCTGGCACAAACCGCGGACTAACTGATTTGTATCTCCTGGACCAGAAGGGGGAACTGGCCGGTCGCTTCAACTATTCTGACGGCCAGCAAGTCATCGTTGATGGCATTCGGCGACTGATTCACTAATTGGAATTGTCACTGCGCAAGAGTTTGTTGTTGCAAAAACGAAGTCATTCCCTGGTCGTTGGTTGATCAACCGAATCCTGAACACCGGATTGCGATTCAAAATCTGAAAACCGTGCGAAGAATTATCTGGCGACTAGCGGCGGTGGTTGAA
>QHXE01000483.1 GCA_003222835.1 Acidobacteriota bacterium
TCGCCTTGTATGGTTCTGCCAGGGAGTTGGCCCGCCATGACTGGTTCCTGCTCGCGAGCGCCGCCTTGCCACTTGTCTTCGTTGTTTACGCAGGTGTCTTCGCCTACCGTCACACCGCCCGAAGACGAAAAACTCAGGCGATGATTACCGCAATCCTGGCCCTGTTTCTAACTATTGGATTCCATCTCGCCGCTTCTCAATTGTTTCCGAACAGGCTGGTCATTCCGCGAAGCTATCAAGCACGACCGGAACCGGTTTAAGCGCATCAATCACAAATCGGATGTGCTCATCAAGTTCGACGCCGAGTTCTTGAACACCTTGATAGATGTCTTCGCGATTGACTGACCGCGCGAATGCTTTGTCTTTCAGTTTCTTCTTTACTGACTTTACTTCCATGTCGTCCAGGCTTCGCGATGGACGAACGAGTGCGCATGCTACTAGAAAGCCACACAGCTCATCCGTAGCAAACAGAGCCTTTGCCATTTGCGTGTCGCGCGGCACGCCAGTGTACGTTGCGTGACCCATGATCGCCTTGATGATGCGATCGGCATAGCCGCGGCCACACAAGATGTTCGCGCCCGTAAACGGATGCTGATCGGCAGCAGGAAACATTTCGTAATCGAAGTCATGGAGCAAGCCAACCAGGCCCCACTCATCTTCGTCCGCGTCCGGTTCGCCATACCGCTTCGTGGAGGCGCGCATCGCCGTTTCAACTGCGACCGCGTGTTTACGCAGGCTATCGCCTTTCGTGTATTCGCACAACAACTCCCACGCTTCGTTACGATCGGGCATAAGTCGACAAATTAGAATCCAAATTGATCAGATAATGTCCTAGAAAACTACCACGGGTGAGTAAGGCAAACAAGTGCGCATTTCGAGCGTTTTATTCGGACGGTCGTAATCTAACTCCTTGAAGCGCGCGTCACCGTCCAAGCGATTCTCAACTTGCGCACGCTTCACCTCAAAGGGGAGTTTGAGCAACACTGGGAAAACTTTGCCGCCGCCGGCTTCTAAAGTAAACTTTCGTGTCGCGCACCCTTGCTGATTTCCTCTCTTGTCAGCCCCCTCAACTGGTGATAGAGTTTGCGCGCTCGACTTCATTATCCATCCTTGATGGTTGCTCGAAATTGACGATGGACTATCTTCTAGTCCTTCAGCCTTTCCGAGAGTCGAGGTCTTGTCAGATTCTTAAGCTTTGTTACTAGCGCCGCCAAAGATCCTCAGGCGATTAGTGCAAAAAGCGTTGACTGTTGCGTCTAGACAACCGGGCTTACCCTTAACCATTTTGAAAGGAGAAATAACCAACCATGGCTCTTCTGACAACAATCGCGGAGAAAGGCCAATCGCCAAAGATTTTCAATATTCCCGACAGCGACCTTCAGAATTACAGTGAGGTCCAAATAGAAGAATCGAAACTGGCCCAGGCAGGCGAGACTGTCGCCGGCGCCGAGGATGCCACCGAACTGCAAGCGGCAAGTCCCGAAGGCGATGTGCAGGCCTACGGTGGCTGGTGCCGCTGTTATTTCCGGATGGCCGGACGATGGTGGTACAAGGATCAGCCGTGCCGGTGGCCTTGCCCGCCGCTTTACTAATAAGCCGCTTCTCTTGTCAAGCTGCACAACTGGTGATAGAGTTGCCGCCGCTCGACTTCATCATCCATTCCGGTGGTTGCTGAAAAGTGACGATGGCTTGCGTTTCAATTCATCGAGCACTTGACTAGGAGTTCTGTCAGGACTCTAAAGGGAATTTCATCAATCGGCGCGAAGTTTCTCGGATGGCTAATGCAAAAAACGTCGACCCTTGCGTCTAAGAACACAGATGTTGCCCGGATAGTGAATCAAAGTAGGAGACGAAGAATCTACCGCACCGCGCTTCTCTAGCACCGGGTCTTGACCCTTAACCGTTTGAAAGGAGAGAAAACAAACCATGGCTCTTGTTACAACAATGGCGGAGAAAGGCCAATCGCCGAAGATTTTCAATATTCCCGATGGTGACCTGCAGAATTACAAAGAGGTCCAGATAGAGGAATCGAAGCTGGCCCAGTCGGGCGAGACCGTCGCCGGCGCGGAAAATGCGAAGGAACTTGCAGCGGCGAGTCCCGAAGGCGATGTTCAGGCCTACGGCGGCTGGTGTCGCTGCTATTTCCGTATGGGTGGAGAATGGTGGTACAAGGATCAGCCGTGTAGCTGGCCTTGCCCGCCGCTTTACTAACGAGATAGCTGACCGCGTTGGGGCAGAGTTCTTCGCATCAACCGGTTCAAGGAAAGTAATAAGCACCTGCTGATCGCCGAAAGGCGGCGGCAGGTGTTTTTTCTTTTGTCTCGTCAGTTGCCACCTCTCAAGTTCTGCTTCACTCGCACAGTCAGGCGATGCGGCATTGTAAATCAAGTAAACCTTTGAGCATGCTTGCTAAGTTTACTTTCACACGTTTCGTATTTAGACATATAAACCGAAGCATATGGCGCCTGCATTCTGTTCGGCGAGAAACAAACCCGCGAGTTCGTAAAGGAGGCCTCTTCCAATGCCATTCCCCAAGCGAATCGGTTTACTACTAGCCGCAACTCTCGTTGCTTCTTGTTTGGCTTTTCTAATTGTGACTCTCGACTCGGGCAAGATGAACGTCGAAGCCCAAGCCGAACCGCAGAGAGAGAGACAGGTTGAAAACAAAATACCAAAACACGTTCCGATAACGATCAAGCTAAAAAGGGAGAAGGAAAAAGCGTTCAAGGATCTCAAGAACGAGAAATGGCTTCAAGATTTTGAACTCGAAGTTACCAACACTTCCAACAAGTCAATTTACTTTCTAGAACTTTTTGTAGTATTGCCGGAGATACTCGCTGAGGACGGTCACAGCGTGGCCATTCCGCTGCGGTACGGACGAGTAGACTTCGTCGACTTCGATACGATGGCCATGCCGAGCGACCAACCAATTCCGCCCGGAGAAACATTGACTTTCACGATCCCTGAAGGAAATCAAAGAGGTTGGAGTTGGCACAAAACCAAGGAAAACCGATCAGACCCCACCAAAGTCGAAATAGTTTTTGTGCAGTTGAGCCACGGAGATGGATCCGGCTTTAACGGCACCAGTGCTACGCCCTACACACACAAAGAGAAGAGACTTGACGTGGTTCGCAAACAGA
>QHXE01000484.1 GCA_003222835.1 Acidobacteriota bacterium
AACATCCAGCCCGAATCATGAATGGCCGCCGTTATTACCACACGCCCGCGTTCCGCACTGAAGAGCGAGCCTATCCTCGATATCAGCAGGCACAGGATTGGCTCGACCAGGTTGTGCGCAAACGACATGAGCTACGGGCGCGCGCGGCTTAGTAGACTAGACTTCAATCTGTGACGGTTGAACCAGTACCACCTGCGTCAGCGCAACCTGATCCCACCCGCTTTATTCTGGAACTCAATCCGAGATTCCGCGTGAACTCATCAGGTAGGTGGGCTCCTCCTAAGAGCGAGCAAGCGGCGCAGGACGTTATAAGCTCTGCAAGGCTTGCTCGCTTTTTTTAACCTTCCCGGCAGTAGCGTAGCCTTTCCAGTCTTGCAGGTTCTCCACCGCGCAAATTCAAAAGTTCGCCTTTCAGGGGATTGATTCGTCGGCTGGACAACAGCACAGATCGCCCGCTAGACTACGTCATTTGCAATAGTGGCGTTTGCCCCATCTATCGCCGCATATCAATCTAAAGTAGAAGGAACTAATATCAAGTAATGGCAATTCCAGCAACCCAAATCAGACGAGGCATGGTAATCGTCTTTGAAGGCGAACCTTGCAGAGTAGTTGAATTTCGACATCATACGCCGGGAAATCTGCGCGCGATGATCCAAACCAAACTGCGAAGCATCCGCACCGGCTCGTCTTTCGAGCATCGCTTTCGTTCGGCGGATACCATTGAGCGAGCTTCTCTCGAACAACACGAGATGGAGTACTTGTACTCTGACGGCTCGCATCACCATTTCATGAATACCGAAACGTTTGAGCAGATTGCTTTGAGTGACGACGATCTGGGCGATGCGGCGCCGTGGCTCACGCCGGGACTTAAGATTAAGGTTGAGTTTTACGAAGGAACGCCCATAGGTATCGACCTGCCTCCATCTCTGGAACTCACGGTTACACAAACGGAGCCTTCGCTCAAAGGCGCCACCGTTTCCAATGTTAATAAGCCCGCAACGCTGGAAAACGGCGTGACGATCCAGGTGCCGCCCTTCGTGAACCAAGGCGATCGGATTCGCGTGGATCCAAGCGAAGGGCGATACATGGAACGCGCAAAATAGTCGTGTTCAGAGTTCAGCCTTTAGGTTGGGCTCACGCGGAAGACGCAAGCTAAAGCTTGAACTCTAAGCCGTGTATTTCATCTATAGCGTGCTTCTGACAGTTGGCTTCATTGCGCTTCTGCCGAAGTTCGTGATCGATGCCCTGCGCAGCCGCAAATACATTACCGGCCTCAGTCAACGCCTCGGCAGGCTTCCCGTCATCGCATCACCTGATTATCCAATCGTGTGGCTGCACTGTGTTTCGGTCGGTGAAACTGAGGCCGCTCGTCCTTTTGTGCGCGAGTTTCTCGATCGTTTCCCGTCTTATCGCCTGGTTGTGTCCACTACGACCGTAGCAAGCCAAAAGCTTGCTCAAAGGTTCTATGGCCAACAAACCGCCCTGGTCTTCTATTTTCCAATTGATTGGGCGTGGACGGTTCGTCGTGTGTTACACAGGAACAACCCTTCAGCGCCGTTCGTGATCATTCCCGTTGCGTTACTTAATGGCCGCATTTCGCCAACGTCTTTTCGTCGCTACAAATTGATAGGCTCGTTCATGCGACGCGTGCTCGACGATCTTTCAATCGCCATGATGCAATCCGAACAAGACGCGACCCGCATTCGCGAGTTAGGTCTTCCCGCGGAACGTATTCTGGTGCCCGGCAATCTGAAGTTCGACGTCGCTGAAACCGCTTTGGATGACGCCGTGACGAATGATCTTCGAGTACGTTTTCAAATCGATGGAAAAAGAGCAGTAATTGTCGCGGCGAGCACTCACGCGCCCGAAGAGAGTGTGGTCCTCGAAGCTTTCAAACAGATCAAGTATCGCGACGCGCGAGTGATTATTGCACCACGCCATCCGGAGCGATTCGATGACGTCGCTTTGCTGGTGAAAAATTCTGGCCTGACGTGGTCACGTCGCTCTCACGCATCTTCGGCAAGCGATGCGACTTGTGAGGTAATTCTGCTGGATAGCATCGGAGAATTGCGCGCGATTTATGCGCTCGCCGACATTGCTTTCGTGGGCGGGAGCATTGCGCCGCATGGCGGGCACAATGTGCTTGAACCGGCCGCCAGAGGCGTGTGCGTGGTTACGGGCGCGCACACGCAGAACTTTGCCGCGGTGACGAAAGCGCTGCGCGATGAAGATGCGATCGTTCAAATACCTGAGATTCCAACATCTGAAGCATCGACAAAACTGGCTGCCGTTTTGTTAGAGCTTTTATCTGACGAAAGGCGGCGACGCGAAATCAGCAAGCGCGCGCGCTTAGTCTGTAGCCAGAACCGTGGTGCAACCGAGCGAACAATTGAGGCGATTGCGAAAATTCTATCCGAGCCGAAGGCTGCTGGGCTGCCCGTTCCGCTCGCTCCCTTGCACGTCACCACCGCGAAATGAATCCTTCGATGACAGCCGCGTTGACGCCTTTAAGTGGGCTGTACGGCGTCGCCGGCAGAGCACGTCGGGCGCTCTATGACAGAGGCTTGCTGCGCGTCCATAACGTTTCGTCTCCCGTGATTAGCGTGGGAAACATCACGGTGGGAGGAACCGGAAAGACTCCTCTGGTTGCTTGGATTGCGAAGGTATTAGCACGCGAGGGTCGACGCGTTTGTATCCTCACACGAGGTTACGGCCGGCTTGATTCTCATGATCGAGTAATCGTTTCGGATGGCAATGAAGTTCTCGCCAGCCCTGAGCGTGCAGGTGACGAAGCTTATCTGCTGGCTGAAGAATTGAAGCGGTGCGCCGCCGTAATCAGCGATGCCGATCGAGTAGCGGCCGCGCGCTGGGCCGTCGAGAACTGGAACACAGACGTCTTCGTCCTTGACGATGGATTTCAGAACCTGCGCCTCGCGCGAAACCTCGACATCGTAACGATTGATGCCACAAACCCCTGGGGTAATCGAAAACTGCTGCCGGCGGGAATTTTGCGGGAGCCGCTCAGCGCGCTAACTCGCGCGGATTGTATAGTAGTCACCCGTGCGGATGATGCCCAACAACTCGACGAGTTGGAAAATGAGCTTGCCCGACTGAGCAAAGGGGCCCCTGTTTTTCGCTCGCGCATGAATCTCGCTCGGTTGCGGCGGGCATCTGGTAACGAGACTTCGCTTGGCACCGATGAAGTCAAACGATCTTCGGTGGCTGCATTTTGCGGCATCGGTAATCCGGAATCATTTTTTGCGCTACTAAAGCGTGAAAGCTACCAGCTTTGTTACACTCGGGCTCTTCGCGATCATCACCGTTACGTCCAATCAGACCTCGATCAAATTGAGCGCGAATCCGTTTCTAGCGGGGCGCAAGCATTGCTAACTACAGCCAAAGATGAAGTGAAGCTCCGATCAATCTTCTTGGATCTTCCGTGTTACGCGGTCGATATTGAAATTGAGCTTGAAGTGCGCCGGCAGAGCGAAGCGGCGACGGCGCTTTGGATTCGCGCAGAGTTCTCTAATGACAAATTCAAAGAGAGCGCCGTCGCCACTTCGCTCTGCCGGCGCACTCCAATTCTACTGCGTCGGCGTCGGCGTCTGCTTCGTTACTGTCTTCACAGTAGGAGAAGCCTGCGGAGGCGGCTCACTCTTTACTGACGGCGATGCCTTCGGCGTTGGCGATTCGCGTGGCACGTTGGCATTCTTGCCCGGTCTCGCCGAGGGGCCTGGCTCAGCTCCAAAATTTCCGCTGATGTTGGCTGGCGGCAGTTGGCCTCTTTGATTTGTATTCTCGTTAGCGTTCGCGTTTTCCTTAACGCCTGGCGATGGTGATGAAGACGGCAGCGGCTGTGCTGCAATGCCATGCTCGCTTTCGCCCGTAGCCGGGCTCACTGCCTGTACCGGCTGGCTGTTAGGATCGGCCGCCAGCCCGTTTTGCTGACCATTCGTTTGATCGGAAGGGGTCTGTCCCGTGCCCCGCGTCAGCAGAAATACAGCTCCAAACACCACGACCATCACTATCACTGCGGGAATCATAATGCGCCATGGATTGACGCTCGCCGGCCCATCAACTTGCTGCGCGGGGATAGGAATTTCCTGTCTCGACCGGACCATGGTCACTTCTTGGCGCGGTTGAGTTACTGTTATTTCGTCGAGATCATCAGCCAGCACGGGCGCGTTAGGCACTGTGTCGGCCACTGGAATCGGAGCGCCGGCAAAAGCCTCGCCGCTTTCCGAAGCGCGTGAGAGCGCTGCGGAGAATTCGCCGGCAGTTTGAAACCGATCCGCAGGCTGTTTCGCTAACGCCTTTGCGATTGCCTGATCGATTCCCGCCGGCAGATCAGTTCTTGTGGCAAGAATCGAGGGCGGTCGATCTTGCACCTGCTTCATCATGATTACGGTAGGCGATTCGCCAGTGAAAGGAACACGACCGGCGAGCATTTCATAAACAATCACACCCAGCGAATAGATATCCGAGCGCGCATCGATCGATCCAGCCTGTGAGCACTGCTCGGGCGACATGTACTGCGGCGTGCCCACCACGAGATTTGGCGCGGTAATGTCGGCATCGACAAAACTCTCGGGCAATTGAATCTTCGCGATGCCAAAATCGAGTACCTTCGCCCAATCAGCTCCGGTGGTTTGCGAGAGCATAATATTGTCGCTCTTCAAATCGCGATGGACGACGCCTTGCCCGTGCGCAGCATCGAGAGCTCCGGCGACCTGGCGGACGATTTCGACCACGCGTTCGAGCGGCATGGGGCCTGCGCTCCTGATGATCTCTTTTAGAGTGCGGCCATCGAGATATTCCATTACCAGGAAGACAACGCCGTTTTCGGCTTCGCCAAAATCGGTGACGTTGACGGCGTGTGGATGAGATATGCGCGAAGCGGCTTTGGCTTCGCGCGAGAAACGAGCCACGACAGCATCGTCGACGGCCAGCGACGGACGCAGTACTTTGATCGCGACGGTCTTGTCCATCAGCACATGTTTGCCTTGATAGACCGCGCCCATGCCGCCGCGCTTGAGCAGTTTTTCAATGAGGTACTTTCCGGCGAGTGTCTGGCCCAACAGTGGATCGCCAGCACTCTTCAAGACAGCCGCATCGACCGAGCAAAGAGTAGTGGTGTCCGAATACTCCTTGCCACAAACGGGACAAACTTTCATGAGATTATCTTTCGGTCTGGGATAAAGGTAGCGTAACACGCGGCGAGCAAAGATGCACTTCGCAAGGTGTCAGAACCGCGAGCGATAGCGACCGGATCATTTTCCATTTCCATTTGTCATTTATCCTTCGCCATTTGCAAAGCCAGTGATTAGTAGCTGACTCCCGAAGTAAAATGAAAAATGAAAAATGAAAAATTACAAATGGAAATGGAAAATGATCCGGTTCTGACACGCTCGAATTGCACATAAAAGAAAAAGCGAGCAAAGCTCTAGAGCTTCGCTCGCTTGTCCCAAGTGGTTAAGGTGTATCGCGTCTCAGACTCTCGCGACGACAGCAAAAACTACCAGCAAGGCAAACAGCACTAGCGACTCGATCAGGGCCAAACCGAGAATCATCATGGTCTGGATTCTTCCGGCCGCACCCGGATTGCGGGCCGCGCCCTCGCACGCGGCAGCACCGATCCGCGATTGACCCATCGCGCCACCGAAGACGGCAATGGCGAATCCAATGCCGGCGCCGATAGCTACGTAGCCTTTGTAGCTTACCGCTGATTCAGCCGCGGTCGTAGCAGGCTGGGCCATGGCTGTTATAGCCGCCATCAAAACCCCGAGCCCGGCGAAACCTAGCATTCTTAGTCTTCTCATCTCTTATTTCTCCTTGTCCGGATTTTCTGAATCCAGACCATTCAATCTCACGCGAACGATTCGCCAGAAACGCGGCCGGTATGATTTCGCCCGCATCCGGTATCCACCGCCCCTCTTACAACGGCGCTCCTGCGATACAGACATGAACAAGCTATGAGTGGCTGCGTTGCTCTTGGCGCTCGCGATATGGTTTACGTTCCAACGTGTGCGGCGCGTTGCTCGCATCGCTCGAAGCGCGCAAATGAAGCCAAACCTAAGTCAGCACTGGCACCATGAATTCTTCACTCTCATCTTCAGCGTGGCCATGTTCCGCCTGACCGTCATGCGGCGCGTGTGAGACCTCGCTTAGATATAGCTGCGACAGCAGTACGAAGACAAAAGTTTGAATGAAAGCAACGAAAAGGCTCAACGGCATAAGCAAGATCGGCACCAGCCAGTAGGTCACTCCGGGGACCAGGTGCGCGATCGTGTCCAGCACTTTGTCGTCGGCGAACATGTTGGCGAAAAGACGAATGCCGAGGGTGAATGGTCTGATCAGATTGCTTATCAATTCGATGGAGAAGATCAGCGGAGCAATCCACCAGATGGGACCGGCGAAATGTTTGAGATGCCCGAACAGCCCATTCTCTCTTATGCCGATGTAGTTGTAGTAAATGAATGATGACAGACCGAGCGCGAACGTCACGCTAGTCGCTGAGGTCGGCGACATGAACAGCGGAA
>QHXE01000485.1:0-2836 GCA_003222835.1 Acidobacteriota bacterium
GGGGTCTTCTGCAACGCCCAGGCGATGTTCTGGCGTCGCGAGTTGCACGAGCGCTTCGGCGAGTTCGACGTGCGGCTTCATTACACGATGGATTACGACCTGATACTGCGGTTGACGCGGCTGACCGGCCGCAAGGGGTTCTACCGCACTTTGCGGCCGCTGGGCTGCTTTCGCGTCTACCCGGGCCAGAAGACAGGCGCAGCGTCGGCGGTGGATACGGTGGCATCCGAGCACCGGCTCATCGCGCAGCGGGAAAATACTGCATGGAAGTACCGCGTCACCGGCCGCGCTGTGCGGCTTTACTACCGCGGCAAACGCGTGCGGGACTACTTCCGGCGCGGCGGCTCGGCCTATGTCATGTGGAAACTGGGCGTGGCACGCAATCCTGTCGAGGGAATGTAGCGCTCCCTCGGCGCACTGCACGGCGCTCGGGTGGATCCCGAAAAGAGCCCCTTTGCTTCCCTATACGGTGCCGGAAGTCGGCGTCGGCCATCGGTCGACAGCCCATGCCACTGATCAGCACTGCAAGTCACCTACTCGCTACTCGGGCGTGAGCCCGATAACCTCTACGCGCCGCACCGCAGCATCGCTCTCGCTGACCAGCGCAAAGGCGCCGCCGAGTGCCGCCCGTACGCGCACGCGCGGACCGGCCGGCACGCTGACCTCGACGGTCATCGAGTCGTTTTGCGGTGAGAATGCATAGACGAGCCACTCACGGTGCGGCTTGCGGCCGTGCTCTAGCGCGAGTGCGTAGACCACGAGCGGCGTCGTCAGTTGCCACGGACGCGGGGGATTGGCGCTGCAGTCGAGGAGGAACCAGCGTGCGCGCGTCGCGAGCTCATCTGGCAAGACTTCCTCGTAAGGGTGTCGGCCTTGCGGGTTTTCCAGGAGCCGTCCGCTGCGCCAGAAGCGCCGCAGCGTCGAGTCCTCGTGCACCCGGGCGATGGCCGTGAGCAGCGCGTCGAAGTAGGCTCCGAAACGCAGGCGGTCCTCCGTAATCGCGAAACTCCCGTACGACGCGTGGGCGCAGCAGCCACATACCAAACTGCACCATTCCGCCGTAGCGTTGGGGCGTGTACTGCTGACCGCGCTGCGTGTAGAACGCTCCCGGCGGGGGCCGCGGGACCGATAGCCCGAACCAGGGCAGCAGGTATTAACCCTGTGCGATCTTTTCTATCTGGTAGCCGCAAGGCCGCAAGCGGCAAGCAGGATGAGCAACACGCGGCACCGAGCCGAATCCACCGAAGTCATGTGTCACCCAATTGTCGTACGCGGGCTTCAGGCTGGCTAAGCTAGAGCTGCGGTGCCATCGAGTGAGTGAAGTTCAGCTTTCAGCCATGGCGCGACTGGCCGCACCGTACGATCATCGATGTGCCCAAGAATCTCAACGAGATAGCGGGCAGCGGCTTCCCCGGTTATGCAATCCGCCCAGTTGCGAATGATTTTGCGCGTCCGCTCCGACAAGGGACCCCTGCGGATCCAAGTCCCGAGTACCCGCGCAAGATCGATAGCGGAGCCGGCGCGAAAAACGGCACCCAGCTGCACGCTGCTCCGTACAAGATCTGCAGCACCGCAGTTGTCACTGCAGATTGCGGGTATGCCGCTCATGAGTGCCTCATTTATGACCGCCCCCCAACCATCGTATCTGCTAGGCAGGACGAGTAGGTCCGCCGAGTCCATCAGCTTTCGTGCTTCGGAATTTGGGAGCGAGCCGAAAAAGGTAACGCGCGAGGCTAGTCGAAGGCGGTTGCATAAGCGCTCGAGCGATAGCCGGAGTGGGCCGTCACCCACTACACTTAGAGTTGCCGGAATATCCAGCATGGCGAGCGCCTTAATAAGGAGATCAACCCCCTTGCGATCGATGAGTTGACCTACAAAACAAAGTGACACCGGACGGCCTTGGTCGTTGCAGTTATCGGCGTGCTCGGAAACCGCGTTCGTCTGCTCCACGATGTATGCCCACGGGAAGACTCGTTCCGACGGATAGCCGCAGCTGCGATACCAATTGACGCCCAGATGGCCGATTCCCAGAACAAAATCGATTCGATCACGAAAGCGTCTCTCCAAGAAATAACTGTGTGCGACGCGCAGGTGGCCCGCGAACCCCCTCACGTCGCGCGCCTCCGATAAGAGACCTATCAGAGCCGATGTCTTACGACTGGCGGAATATGCATATTGGACGAGTCCCAGTCGCAACTCACTGAACAAGTGCACCGTGCCTTGTGGCTCTTGGCGTGCAATTGCTTCGATCGCTCGGCTGTGGGGGCTGATTATGGTTTCAACGCCACTCAGATCTGGGGCGGCCCATCCCAATGTCCGCCGGGTGCTGTCAAGGTCGCGGTCGAACACCGCGACAATCCGCGTCTCCTTTAGCATTCGCGCCAGCGCGCGCAGGTAGGCGGACTGATGGGGGCTCGGCAGAGTTTGCCAGAAGATGATTTGCTTACGTCGCACTTATCCTACCCGTTCGAGAGTACGTCGCCCATCCCATGAGCAACCAAATGTAAAGCCCAAGACCCCCGGCGGAAAAGAACATCATCTCGCCCAGGTTAGTGAGCACACAGGTCCCAAACATCCAAGCGTAAGATAGCTCGTTGTTCGAAAACGCTCGGCGAAACAACGCGAGTAGTAGCAGCGTGAACGCCGTCGCGCCGACGAGTCCGGTTTCCTCAAGCACGGCGGTAGGTAAGAACCCCTTTTCCACGGGTGCACTGATTGGAAGTCCTATCGTCGGGTCGATCACGGGTCTGAACGCCGGGTCCAGCGAAACCCCAAAACCTATTCCGAATGCTGGGAACTGTTCGAAGTCCTTCCATTCCTCATCGATTCTCGATGC
>QHXE01000485.1:2863-5767 GCA_003222835.1 Acidobacteriota bacterium
GATACAAGGCTTCTCGCTCCAGAATCGCGACAGGAATGAGCACGAACATCCCAAGAAGGACAACCGGCGGCTTGACTGCCCTGCGAAGAAAGCTCCGCCAGTCGGGGCGCCCAAGGAACGCAGCGGCAATGACCAACGCCAACGCGGATGCTACAGCGATCGCCGCCGTGCGTGCTTCCGACAAGAGCATGCATGCTAACGCGCCAAGCCACAGGGGATATATCCAATAGCTCTTCCTCCAGTCAGGAGCGAAGAGAAGCTTACCTGCGAGGAACGCAACTGCCGGCGCGAAAAATACACCGAACGCCTGCGGGTGGTTCAAGATCCCTTGGAATCCATGCCCGTTAACTCCAAATCCAACTTGGGAATAGAACCACGTGGGAAAGGACGCAAGCAGTACAGAAAACCATAGACCGACGAACCAGACCGTCCAATTCACCCCTTGCCGTGCGGATGTCCGAAAGCCGAGCACCACAGCGCACACCGCATAGGTGAAAGACATGACCTTAAACACAGAAACCAATGTGTCGCGACTGAACAGAAGGGATTCAACCAAAACCGTCACTGCAAAGACGAGTAGCCAGGAAACTAGCGGGTGAACTCGCCCGCGCGAGCGAATATTGTCCCAAAAGACTCGCAGCCCCGACGCGGCTAGTACAAGCCACCCCAGCAACACGACTGGTCCTTGCGCAGGATAGATCGCGGGGTTCAGAAACAAAATCAGCACCTTCAGGGACAGCGCCTGGAGTGCTTGTTTGGATCCGGTTAAGGACCACAGCACCAGCAGAGCGAGCACTGAAGCGGGGACGTACGGGTGCAGCGTCAGAGTCCACAGTAGCGCGGTGACGCATGCGGTCGTTCCAAGGATGCGAACTGCGGAGGGCGGCGTCGAAAGCCTCTTGGAAAGCGCGCGCCCTCGGTAAGTGTCAGCTTGCATGCGCAACTTGTCAGACACCGCGGGCTGCATGACTTCCCTCCTGCAAAAGAACCTGATCGGTGATCGCGCGTACGACAGCGACAAACTCGACGAGCAGCTGCGAAAAGAAGGTGTGGAGATGATCGCGCCGCACCGCTCCAATCGTAAGAAGAGGAAGACACAAGATGGGCGACGACTGCGCCGCTACCGGCGACGCTGGATCGTCGAGCGATTTTTCTCCTGGCTGCAGTGGCAACGGCGGCTCCTGGTACGCTGGGAGTATTACTCGGTGAACTTCCTCGGCTTTATCCAGCTCGCGTGCATTTTTATCCTGCTGAAGCGATTTTGAGATAGGTTCTAGGATAGTGCGTGTCTCACGGTGTACGGGTAGCGCTACCATGCTCGCGCTTGTTGCGGCAACTAAGAACTCAATGCGCACTATTAAGGGACGCTTTGGAAAGCACGGCGTGATTCAGACACAAGGTCAAACACTATCTGATTGATGCAGCCTCGTCGGACGGAACGCGCGAATACCTTGAATCATTTCTACCGACGACGGGCAACAGCGTTCTTCTATCGCAGACGGGCACAGGTCTCTACCCTGCGCTGACCAGGTGCGTATTCCGGCGATGTTGACCGGCTCTTCCGCCCGAACGTGACCGGGCGAACGTGATCGGCCTCAACCCTGACAACGACAAAGCCTTAGAGGTAGCCAAGGCTAGGGGTACGCTGCGATCGTCGATCTCAGCGCTTTTCCTATGCGCTCGCTTCTTCCTCAACGATCAAAAAAAATATGCCCGCGACGCGCCAGCACCCAGCACCATAGGCTCCATCAGGGATAAAGAGTACCCGCAAGACCTTGAGAACACCTCACAAAAGGTGCGAAACTTCCAACACTTGCGATCTGGACTCACGTAGAAAATCCGGGACAGTCTTCGCAAGTAAGTGAATAGTATCTATATATTGCATTGCAGAATTGCATGGATTGCACATGCCGCGCCCATTCCGCTGGAGACTTTGCATTGTCCTGGACGTGTGCTTCATAGCGCCGGCACTGGCTTACCCACAGGACCCGGAACAAGGCCAGCCAACGCTGGTGCGGGGGGCGTTCACGCTCGACTCATCGCTCGGCATCGAAGCTCTTCATGACAGCAACATTTTTCAGAGGTCGACGGATGCCCGGTCTTCGCAGATCTGGAAGCTTGCGCCCAGCTTACTGATGCGGTTCGAACCGGCTCGCAGCCGCCTGGAATTCGGGTACAAGGGCGACTATGGCTGGTACGACAAGTCTAGTAACGACGACTATACCGATCATGCGTTGCAGGCGGGCGCGTACCTGCTGCTGGGTGAGCGCAGCGGACTGGACCTCGTGGCGTCCTACGATGAAGCACACGAAAATCGCGGCACCGGCTTGTCGTTGGGTCTCGACCCTGCTTCGGGCGCCTTTCCGCAGGATCCAGATCGCTACACCGCCGGGCAGTACCTTGCCCGCTATACGTATGGCGTCTCTCATACGCGGGCCTTTGTAGTTCTCGAGGCGGGCAGGGAGAAACTTGCCTACCAGAACAACCTGGCGCTCACCCAGCCGTTCGATCGAGACGAATCCTATGGCCAGGCGACCTTCGGTGTCCGTGTTCGACCGAAGACTTCCCTGGAGCTAAGCGTGCAGGCGCGAGACATCACGTACGATCATGCGCGTGCATCCGGAATGAACCCGGATAGCCGGGAGTATCGCTATCTGCTTGGGGTTGTATGGGAAGCAACCGGCACGACGACGGGCTCCGTGCGCGTTGGCGGGGTAAGCAAGAAATTTGACGACCCCGCTCTACCCGATTATTCGGCCCCGTACTGGGAGGTGACGATACGCTGGTCCCCCCGGACGTACTCGCATTTCGACCTGAGCACCAAAAAATATCTGGCAGCACCCGTCGACCTGTCTGGGGATGTCACCGATTCGGCAGTTTACTCCCTGAGCTGGAGTCACGGAT
>QHXE01000486.1 GCA_003222835.1 Acidobacteriota bacterium
ATTCTGATGCTGACGGCGCGTGGCCAGGTAATCGACAAAGTCCTGGGCCTGAAGCTGGGCGCGGATGACTATCTTTGCAAACCATTCGAGCCGCTCGAGCTGCTGGCGCGGTTGGAAGCGTTGCTGCGGCGCAGCCGGACCACGGCGAGCGCAGCCGAGCCGCTCGACGCGTTTAGCTTTGGCTCTGTCATTGTAAACTTTCGGAGCACCGAGGTGCTTAGCAACGGTAAGCAGGTCGAACTCTCCGCGCGAGAGTTTCAACTGCTGTGCTACTTTATCGCCCAACGCGGCGCTACGCTTTCGCGCGATGAGCTGCTGCGCGAGGTTTGGGGCTATGAAACCGGAATGCTGACCCGCACCGTTGACGTTCACGTGGGCTGGTTGCGCCAGAAGCTGGAGGACGACGCGAAGGAGCCGCGGCATTTTCTCACCATGCGCGGCCACGGTTATAAGTTTGTGGCATAGAGGGCTGCCGGGCAGGAATTCAGCCGCCGCACACGTGCTTAGAGTAACATCAACCTTTAGGTTGCGGTTTGCTCAAACACGCAAGCTAAAGCTTGTACTCTGAACGCCTGTTGTAGTTTAGAGTCTTTCCGTGGAGGGAGAGTCAAGATCTTTCATTACCGTTTGAATATTTCTTGTGCGTCCTACTGAGGATCACTGCGGAGAATGACGCGCTGGCGCCCGCTTGTCAGCCTCGCTAAGAATCCGTTCGACCCAACGAAGTTCAGCCTTCAGTTGGTCGATCATTAATTGTAATATCCAAACTGCTTCATGATACGGATGCCCTACTTCCGTCAACACATCTGCGAGCGTCGCGCGCTCGCCGGCCAGTTTTTCTTCGATGATTTTCTTGCGGGCGTTTAACTGCTTCCGAAATGTGCGTGGCCGCGCCCGCCAGGACAAGGCTAGCCATATAAGAAAAGCCTGATGAACCTTTTGGTTGACCCAGCTTTTTCCTTCCAACGCATCGGCGAGGCGCTCTTTGCCCGCCGCCGTTGTTTCCAGCACGCGTCGCTCGGGACCGGCTGACGGTGAATTTTCAGAAGTCACGCGGATAAGTCGCAGCTTCGCCAATTTATCCAGCGAGTAATAAATTTGTGGCCGTGACACCGGCGCCCAATCGCGGATCTTCCGATCCTCAAGCGTCGCATTCACTTCATAGCCGTGCATCGGACGTTCGGCCAACAAGCTCAGAATTACCAAATCAGGAATCGTTAGCCTCGTTTGATTGGCCGGCTCGAGATTGTCTGGACGCGATTTGCTTTTGTGCTTGACAGGGCTAGTCATGACGCCTATTATAGCACCGCTAATCTAACTTAGACTAGAAGCCACAAACAGAAAAAGAAAGGACGTCACTATGCTTGCGATTTTCAATCTTCAAGTTCGCCACCGCCGCTCACAACCTGGTACGAATTAGAAGCCATGGCCTCCTATCGCGAGGCGGAAAGTCTCTGGAAGAAGGTTGTGATGTTCTCGTCGAATGCCATCAGGCCCGTATCGTTTCGTCTAAGTCTTTGCTTAGTAAAGTCGAGATTGAAATTGAGCGGCTTCAAGGGTTGATAGTCAATATTGGTGTTCATGCTGAAGAGACTTCCCGGTCCGGGATCGCGCGGAGCATTACAAACCAGCAGGGGGAGAAACAACATTGCAAAGGCCAGCTTCTGCCGCCCTTCTTGCCGAGAGCGCTGAAGGACTAACGCGTGGAAAACGAGGACCAGCGCCGAAATCGAATTCGAAAGCCTTTTGCATGAACCGCGCAATGAAGAAGACTCTTAACTGTTTGTTTGGCGTGATGCTGCCAAACGCGTAGATCCTGCTATTGTAAGTCACGATCTTGAGTTTCATCGCTTAACTACAGAATGGGTTCATGATATGTGTGTGAGGTGAACAGCCGAAGAAACATTCGGCGAACGCGCCGACCGAGCAGGCGAATGGGCTGACTGCAGATGTCTCACAATACGAATGAGAATTGTGTCTTTCAGGCCCTGGGTGCTCGCGCAGGTTATTGGAGCTACGCAAGAGCCACTAGTCGCTTT
>QHXE01000487.1 GCA_003222835.1 Acidobacteriota bacterium
TTTCTGGTGATGCAGTACGTTGCGGGCGAAGACTTTTACGAAATGTTGACGCGCCGCAACAGTCCTTTTTCGCAGGAAGAGGTGCTGCGCTGGGGCGATCAACTGTGCGATGCGCTCGACTATTTGCACACGCAGGATCCGCAGATCATTCATCGCGACATCAAGCCGCAGAATCTGAAATTAACGGCGCGTGGGCAGGTCGTGCTGCTCGACTTTGGACTGGCGAAAGGCTCCGCGGGCCAGATGTCCGTCGTTACGACGTCGGCTAGCATCTTTGGCTACACGCCTAATTACGCGCCCCTCGAACAGGTGCAGGGTTTGGGCACTGACGCGCGCAGCGACCTTTACTCATTGTCAGCGACTCTCTATCACTTGCTCACCAACGTTAAGCCGCCGGACGCGCTCAGTCGCGCCGCCGCGATCGTCAATGGTCAACCCGATCCATTAGCGCCGGCGAATGAATTGAGCGGACAAGTCAGCCACGCGGTCGCCGTCGCACTCAGCAAAGGGATGTCACAAAAGCGCGACGATCGTTATGCTTCAGCCGCCGTGATGCGCGAGGCGTTGCGCGCGGCTGCCGAACACCCACTCGGCGCTGTTCCAACGGTCGTGACTTCCGGCGCCGCTTTTGTCGAAGCTAAGACAATTGGGAATGAAAAGCGAACCCAACTGGGCGCCAATCAGACTCGTCCGATGGCGAGCGAAGCGCAGACTTTGCTTGGAGGCGATGCAACGAGTGTCCGAGCCGCGAGTTCTAGAGAGGCGTCAACAATTGTTCGGCCCACCGCGGCAGCAACGAAGTCGCGCGTGTGGTCGGCAGCGGCAGCTTTGATCCTTTTGATTGTAGGAAGCGTCGGCGCGTTCTATGTCTATCGCGCCCGTCGAAATGCGACGCCACAAAAAATAGTGACGGCTCCGGCTGGGCCGCAATCGCAGGAGCAATCGAACGAGACCACCAGCTCGGCCGTGGATAACTCCGCGCAGAAGGACGCATCTACCAGCTCTGAGACAAAGAGCGAGAAGTCGAAACCTGACACTGCCACTCAGCGCACTGTTACTTCGAAGCAGCCAACCGAAAAGACTACGGAGCCTAACAAGACGAGCAATGGTCAAACGAGCAAGTCAGACGAAACGACCCATGAAAACGATCGGGATCAAAATCGCCGCAATAATCCGAACGGCCGGCCACCGCCCGAGATTCCGCCGAACGTTCCCAATCGCAATCCGCCGGACAGAGGACCCGGGCATCCTCCCGCCGCGAACCAACCCGGGGTTAGGACCCTCCCCAACGGTATGACTATCGAGACTAAGCCGGATGGGACGCGCATAGTTACCATGCGTAACGGCACCACGCGCGTTTTGCTGCCAGGCGAAAAGCCGAATCGCCGGCGACCACCACAACCTTGAACGGAATTACCATGATTAGAAAATTACCTTTCGGCGTAGCGACGGTTCTCACTGTCGCTATTTCAATTTCGACCTTAACATTCTCTGTCGCAAGAGCCAGTGGAGAAAGCGGGGCGCCCGAGCCGCCCGCAATTCGAATCACTCCGCCCGCTCCCTCGTTTGATAATGCAAAGCGCCTGGACGAATTGGCAGCGCGTCGTAAACACGTCGCGGAAGCGATCGGGCCGAAAGCCATTCTGATTCTGTTCAGCGCCGACCCGCGCGTGTACACCAACGACGTCGATTATCCGTTTCGGCAGGAGAACAATCTTTTCTATCTCACTAACCTGAATCAAAAACGCGCGACGCTTGTTTTGATGCCGGGCAATCTTTCTCTGCCCGAGGTTCTCTTTCTTCCTCGTCGCAGTCCGGCGGCGGAAACCTGGACCGGTCACATGTACAGCCCGCAGGATGCGGCGGAGCTTTCGGGAATCAAGGAGATTTGGGAAACGAGCGAGTTTGAGCCATTCATTAACGCGCTGCGCAAGCACGAAGTCTACCGGCCAATAAATCCCGCTAACATTCTTCTGTCAAAGCGGACCAGTAGCGCAAACAACACGAGCGCCAGCGACTCGCTGATTGATGCGGCGTTAAAGAATGAAGGCGCAGTCTACCTGTTGGCGAACTTTCCTCGCGAAGGAGAGAGCCATGAGTATCGCCAGGAACAGCGTTTCGCGGCCACGTGGTCGAAGGATACAGGCTTTGCAATTCAGAACGCTGCGCCGATCTTCGCCCAGATGCGCTTGCGAAAGTCGCCGATGGAACTTGAAATTTTGCAACATGCAATCGACATCAGCATCGAAGCGCACGAGCGCGCGCAAGCGTTCGCCGTACAAGCTAAGTGGGAATACGAAGTCGATGCGCAAGTCGCTTACACGTTCAAGCTGCGCAACGCTGACAACTGGGGCTATCCCGATATTGTCGGCTGCGGCCCAAACGCGACCACGCTGCATTACGAAGAGGTCCAGGCCCCGGTGAAGCAGGGAGAGCTTATCCTGATGGACGTGGGCGCGGAATACGGTCATTTCTCTGCCGACGTGACGCGCACGTTTCCCGTGA
>QHXE01000488.1 GCA_003222835.1 Acidobacteriota bacterium
ATTGAGGTCTTTCTCATTTTCTTTTCGCTGCCGGAGTGTGACGAAGCGAGCATCCGACAACCACGAACTGTGTTCCGCAGCGTGACAAAGACGCTCCCATTCCTGATCGTCCCAACAACTTATGACGCACCACTCGTCATCCGTGCAGGGATAACAGCCGTGCGGTGCCGCCACTGCATCCCGATTGCCGTCACGATTTGCAATCGCACCGTTTGCCGAGTAATCAAGCATCGCGCTGCTGATGAACTGAACCCCGGTTTCGTATTGCGAAAGATCGATGTACGCGCCCGCGCCGGTCCGCCGCCGATGATCCAGAGCGGCCAGCACCGCAATGCCGCCGAACCCGACCGCCACGAAATCGATATACGGTCCATAAAGAAAAAAAGGCGGGCCATCAGGTTCACCAATTAGATGAGTGAACCCGCTTAACGAAGAGAGCTGCGAACCAAAACCTGGATGTGTCGCGTGCGGACCTGTCTGGCCCATGTTGCTCGTGCTCAGCATAATCAAATTCGGTTTTCGTTCGCGCAGCGTTTCATAGCCGAGACCCAGACGCGATATCACGCCGGGCCGCATGTTCTCAATTACGATATCGGCCCAATCGATCAATCGGTATGCCAGCTTCAGACCTTCGGAGTTTTTCAAGTGGAGTGTGACGCCGTGCTTCGAATCATTGAAGAAAGCGAAACAGCCGGAACGGTTAAGTCCGACTTGGCCGTCTTTGAATGGTGGATACTGCAAACGAAAGCCGTCAGGCCGTTGCCGCGATTCAACGTGAACTACGCGCGCGCCAAAATTCGCGAGGTACTTGCTGATGCAAGGTCCGGCGGCATAGGCGCCGAACTCGACGACTTTCACGCCGGCCAGCGCATCCTTCGTCTCGGCGCGCGCGGTCCGGCCAACGAGCGCCGGCTCAGCGCGTTTCGTAAGTTTTTCTTCCAACAAACTCATTTCGTAATTCAACGATCCGTGACGCAAACTGTTGCGTTCACAAGCTAACAGGTTGTGCTACTACCTCACTTTGCGCTCGCTGGCATCGGCGCTTGTAAACATGGTGCCGTCCCAGCGATTCATCACATCCAGGTGAATGTCGAACTGATCGAGAACGCGCATCGTCACGTGATTGATCATGTCGTCGAGATTTTGCGGATGGTTATAAAAGGCCGGCACCGGCGGCAGAATTACCACGCCCATCCGCGACAGCTTCAGCATGTTCTCGAGGTGAATATCGTGCAGCGGCGATTCGCGCACGACTAAAACCAATTTGCGCCGCTCTTTCAGGATCACATCCGCGGCCCGATGAATCAGGTTATCGGCCAATCCATTTGCGATCGCGGCCAAAGTTCTCATGCTGCACGGGACTACAACCATCCCCAGGGTGATAAACGAGCCGCTGGAAATCGCCGCACCTTGATCGCCAAGCGGATAATCATGCGTCGCCATATCTTGAACTTGCTCGACCGTATGATCCGTTTCATGGATAAGCGTGCGGGCGCCCCATTTACTCATCACCATGTGCGTTTCGATGCCTGAGCCGTGCAACATCTGCAGCAGTCTCACTCCGAAAATCGTGCCGGTCGCGCCGGTGATGCCGACGATCAGTCTGGTTGGTCTAGCTTCGTTCATTCAGTACAGCCTTTCGTGGCGCAAACTGTTAGTTTGCTCTCATCACAAGCTGACAGCTTGTGCAACTAGATCAACTTCCGCTTCCAATCGCGTTCGGCAAACATGATCCCGCCGTGGTCGTCGTGATCATGCGAATCGTGATCGTCATGATGATGATGAACTTCCGCTCGCATCTTCGCGGCCTGGGCCTTTTTCAATTCTTCCTCAAACCGCTTTTTGATCCGCGGGTCTTCGCGATCAGCTTCGATCTGTTCAACCTGGAGGGGAATGCCGAGACGTTTGGGAAAATCGCCTTCGGTCATGGCAAAGTAACGGGCCTTTGTCGTGCCGGTGTTGAAGTGCTGGTGATACCAAAAGTAAGGTGGTGAAACCAGCGAGCCCGCTTTCCAATCCACCTTCACTGAATCAGCTTCTTTCAAACCTTCTTTGCTCGCCAGCGAGAAGCCGGAGCCGTTGAGCGTTAGAATGATCGCTTCATATGGGTGGCGATGCCCAAGTTTGTAACCGC
>QHXE01000489.1 GCA_003222835.1 Acidobacteriota bacterium
TTCACCGCCACGCCGAGCACCTTGAATCCGCAGGGCGATTATCTGGAGCGCGTGCGCCGCGGCGCGTTTGTTTCACCGCCCACGCCAAAATGAACCTCTCGAAACGTTGAGGTGCTGTCCGAAGGACTGTAGACTCACTCGGCAGTGAAAGATCTCGAAACCTGAAAAACGAGAGTCGCCCAGAAATAGTGAGAGTCGAACACGCACGCAGTCTGGTCCTTCGCAACGTCCGCATCGTTCTACCGGAAAGAACTGCCGGCTCTGCCAATGTTCTTATCGAAGACGGACGTATCAGGCACATCATCGATTCTTCTTCCGATGAGTCTGTCAACGCTGACTCGCTAATGGATCTCAGCGGGCTTACGCTCTTTCCCGGATTCATCGACGTTCACATTCACGGCGCTGTCGGCGTTGATGCGATGGAGGCAAGCGCGGACGATCTCTGTCGCGTCTCCGAATTTCTGGCGAGCGAAGGAGTTACCGCTTGGCTCCCAACTTTTGTGCCTGCCCCGCAAGAACAATACGAGCGCGCCATCCGCGCGATTAGCGATTTAATGGGCCAGCAAGACTGGGAGCGCGGGCGTCCCGCCCGCACCACCTCAGCGCCAGACTTGCCTTCTAAGGATCGAAACAGCCTCAATGCCGACGAATTGCAGGCGGGACGCCTGCGTTCCCAGCTTCTCGGCGTTCATTACGAAGGTCCGTTTGTGAATTCTGAGCAATGCGGCGCGCTTCATCGCGAATACTTCCGAACGTTTGAAAGCTTAGCCGACTTTGACGCACTTCCAACGATAAAGCATGAAAGCGCCATACATATGATGACGCTCGCGCCTGAGATCGATGGCGGCATCGAGTTAATCAAAGAGTTGAAAAAGCGAAATTGGATCGTCTCTATCGGCCACACGCGCGCGACTACCGATATATTGGACCAGGCGCTCGCGGCCGGCGCGCGTCACATGACGCATTTCATGAATGCGATGACGCCGCTACATCATCGCGCGCCCGGACCCGTGGGCTGGGGCTTGCTTCAGGATGAGGTAACGTGCGACGTGATCTCCGATGGAGTTCACCTCGATACGGCTGTTTTGAAATTGATTGTTCGCAACAAGGCGCCGGAAAGAATCTCTCTCATCAGCGATGCAATTGCGGCCGCCGGACTCGGCGATGGCGTTTACGAAATCTGGGGCGAGAAGATTTCAGTCAACAACGGCCGCACGAAGAACGCGCGGGGCAGCATCGCCGGCTCAGTCATCACCATGCTCGATGCAATGCGTTCGATGCTCTCGCTTGGAATTGCCGAATCCGATGTCGCCCGCATGGCTTCGCTAAACCCGGCGCGACTACTTGGTATCGATCGCGATTATGGCTCGATTGAAGAAGGCAAGCGTGCGGATTTGGTTGCGCTTGATGATTTGAAAAGGGTCCGGCTCACGATAGTCGGCGGAAGGATCGCATATTCCGAAGAATAGAACCGAACGCCCGTCTTCTAATTCACACCTGGCTTCAGCCAGGTGAGTAGAACGCGTCGAAGGACCGGAACCGTTTCAACGGTTTCGGAGTAACGCGTCTCTCCCGTTATCACCCGGCTAAAGGAGTCTGTTGGGAAATCCCGTAGGGATGCAATGTTTATAGAAAAGCTCGAACCGATTGATCTCGGAGAGCCCATTTATGGGCGAACGATAGTCGGTTGTGCTCCTAAAGGAGCAACTACATCTCGATTGTGCCTACCATTCTATAGACATTTCACCGCTACGCGGTTTTTCCGACGGACTCCTAAAGCCGGGTGTGAATTAGAAACCGTCACTAGTCCCGTAATACCCCGCACGACGATACGATTCATCCAACAATTCCACCGGATGACAGACACGCAGTTTCATCCCGCTCAGTCGCGCGCCCGCGGCAATCTGCATGTGACAGCCGGCGTTGCCGGTCGCCAGGACTTCCGCGCCTGATTGCTTAATGCATTCCAGCTTTGCCGTGAGCACTTCTTCCGACAGTTCCGGTTCCATCAAGTTGTAAACGCCGGCTCCACCGCAACACATATCGCTGTCTTTCAAGAGCGCGAAGTTCAAATCCGGAATTGCCCAGAGCATTTGCAGAGATGCATCGGCTGCGTGCTGGCCGTGCAGCAGATGACACGAAGCGTCGTAAGTGGTCCGCTCGAATCCGATTGACGCACCATTACGAAAGCCAGCCGATCGCAAATGTTGGCCGATATCCTGCACACGCGCGCTGAATTCTTTGGCTCTGTCCGCGTATGCCTTCTCTTCAGCCAATAGATGCCCGTAAGACACTAGCATCGCGCCACAGCCCCCGGCGTTCGTGATTATCTTAGTGTCCGCGTCTTCGAATGCTTCCAGGTTCTGTCGCGCAAGTGCGCGCGCGCCTTCGAGGTCACCGGCATGAGCATGCAAAGCGCCGCAACAGACTTGACCAAAGGGCGCCTGCACTGTGCAGCTATTCACTTCGAGCACTCGCGTCGTGGCCTCGTTGACTCTCTGGAAAAGTCCGTCAGTGACACACCCCTTAAAAAGAAGGACCGGAGCGCCCATCGGAGCGCCCGCATCCCCGGGGTCCCCAGCGGATGTTTTTCTATCCGCTGGGGTGGCTTTCGGGCGGTCCACAGGCATCCTGCCTGTCTTCCCGCGCTCGTCCCTCCCCTTCGCAATGCCGACACCCGACCCCTCCAGCAGCGCCAACCCAAATTCAAACTGCGGAGAGATTTCATGAGGAAGTTTCGTCTTAAGCAACAGCCTCGCCACCCCAAAATCGCGCACCAGACGCGCAATCGCAAAAGCCGCTTTTAAGCGCTTCGGCTTTAACCAAACATGTCGCAGTACAAATCTAAGGAGCGAGTACGCAACGCCCCGTTTCGGGACACACCGACTCGCACGCGCGGCACCCGAGACAACGATCAATATGCGTTTCAAACGACGTTGAGCTAACTGCCAGCCTTCCCTCTTCAACCGCACGCATTAGATAGATACGACCGCGCGGACCGTCGTTCTCGTCACCAGTCGCAACGTACGTTGGACAGGCTTCCAGACAAAGTCCGCAGTGAACGCAGGCGAGAATCTTTTCTTGTTTGCCAGCGAGGGCTTTAGTCAGCACAGAGGTTTGTTGATTTACCAAGATGAACTCGCGTGATCTATTACGCGGGGATTATAGCAAGATCGGTGAGTTTCACTTCCGCCGAGTTACCCTCATGCCTTTCGGATCAGCGAAAGTTAGTGATTAGAACCACGTCACTGTAGGGATCGCCGCGCACCACTGCAAGTTGTTTGCCGTCCGGCGAGAGGTCGAAGTATGCGATGTGCTCCTGCTTGAAATCTGTAAACTGCTGCGGTGGGCCGTCTGCGAGCGGCTGCCGCCAGATATTGTCTGGCCGGTGCGCATCCGCATAGAGAAGCGCTTGCCCATCGGCGGTCCAGCGTACGGCTGCGCGGAAGGCGTGGAAGCCAAAAACCTTAACCGGCTCGCCGCCCTCGGCCGTCAACAGCGCCGTGTGCCAACCGCGCCGATCGTCATAGTGCTCGTAGGCGATCAGCTTTCCGTCGGGCGAGACGACCGGCTCGCTGGAATCGTACTGGCTCGACAGTCTAACCGCCGTGCCGCCCTCAAAAGCTATCCGCTCAAGCGCTGAGGGGCTGACTGCATAGTTCGTGTAATAGAGCCAGCGCCCGTCGGGTGAGACGTAGGGCGTGCCTTCGCCGTCGCCAGAGGTGAGTCGCGTGGGATTACTGCCGTCTGCATCGATGCGCCAGATGTTCTGTCGGCCCGCACGGGTTGACGTGAATACGATATAGCGGCCGTCGGGTGTTGCGCGCGGGCGCCAGTTCGCACCGCCCGTGCCGGCCGTGAGTTGGCGCGTATCTGTCCCGTCGGCATTCATGATCCAGATGTCGAGGGTGCCGCTGCGCACCG
>QHXE01000490.1:0-1284 GCA_003222835.1 Acidobacteriota bacterium
TACACCTACAGCGGCCCCCAGGCGCCGCAGGTGCGCAACGCTTGGGGCGGCGCGCGTTACCTGTGGCATCAAATGCTGGCCGAAAAGGGCTACATCATATGGATTTGCGACAACCGCACAGCCAGCAGCAAAGGAGTCAACTCCGCCTGGCCGCTTTACAAAAATTTCGGCGAATTGGAGCTGCGCGATCTGGAAGACGGCTTCGCATGGCTCAAGAGCCAGCCTTACGTCGATGGTTCGCGCATCGGGCTGTGGGGTTGGAGCTACGGCGGCTACATGACCAGTTACGCGCTCACGCACAGCCAGACATTCAAGATCGGCATCGCTGGCGGCACCGTTTCGGACTGGCGTAACTACGATTCGATTTACACCGAGCGCTATATGCTGACACCACAGCACAATCCGGACGGCTACAAGAAAAGCTCACCAGTCAATGCCGCGAAAGACCTGCACGGCAAACTGCTTTTGATCCACGGTGCGATCGATGACAACGTGCACCTGGCCAACACCGTCCAGTTCATTTACGAATTGCAGAAAGCCGGCAAGCAAGTCCAATTTATGATCTATCCGAAGTCTCGCCACGGCGTCACAGATCCGCTTCTGGTGAAGCATTGGTATCAGATGATGACGGATTTTGTTTTGGGGAATTTGCAACCCTCAACTGCTTCCTTGAGGTACCGAAACAACTCCTCAAGGGTCTCCTTGCGTAGCACATCCCGGCATAGCCGGAACTTCGGCCCAGTAACCGCCTTCCTTGGCTTTGTGAATGACGACTTTGATTTGCTGAGGCTTCATGGCTTCAGTTGATGCCAAGGTCGCGTCTCAATTCTTCCACTGGAATTGTGCCGCGTTCTTTGGAACGCTGATCCAGAAACGCCATGAACTCTTTACTGTTCTTGAGTTGTTCAACTTCAAGCTCGAAGTCATCAAGCTCAGCGAGGACAAACTGCTTTCCTCCTTGCGTGTTGATGATGATGTTCTCGCGGCCGGCAAGTTCAACCAACTCGTGAATGCTTGCCGTGCCAAGCGTCAATTCTATCGTCTTCATAATCGCGGATGCGCTTATGTATGGTCTTACTCTGCTACTCGTTAGCTATGCCGCCGGCATTGACTCGGCCACTGGACAGCTAATCTCATAAAGAAAATCTGGTGACATGTCCGCACCGTTTTCCCAAACGATCGTATCCAGATCGGGGTTGACGTGAACACTTTTGAAATTCGTTAGGTTCTTCAGTGGCTCGAAGACCTCTCCGTCCAAGTGCGATGCTAGATCGACGTCTCGCA
>QHXE01000490.1:1365-6209 GCA_003222835.1 Acidobacteriota bacterium
CAGCGCTATGACCCGTTTGGGCAATCTACCCTCGATGAGTTTCAGGTCGACTACCGAAAACACACCAGTCTGACCGCCGTACTTTGCGTGAAAGTGGGCCACGCCGTGCTCTTTGTAATAGATAGCGATTACGATTCCGAAGAACCGACTGATTTCGGGCATATGCGTTAAATTTTGACCTGAGGCTCAGTTCGGTTAAAGCTTATCAGATTTTCAGCATCGACATCGCGGCTAGTGCCCTGGTTTACACTCTGATTCTAGCACTCAAGACGCGTTGAGCTGAGGGTTGCGAGGTGAAAAGACTTCTGCAAATTACGCGGATTACTCGGCCGTAACCGTGTTAAGATGCCGGTTGAGTCCGTAACTTTTCGCGCTCCGAACAGTTATGAACCTTAGAGCGCGAAATCGCGTATGCGTTGGCGAGGTTGCCGACGAAGAGCGAAGGGTCAAGACCAATTCGAAAGATTTTTCTGTTAGGAGATCCTGATCTGTCGATTTAGAGTCCCATCGTTCGACTAATAGTTAGCGGTCCGGAAGGCGCTCAAAAGGAGTCGCTATGAAATTCAATAAGCTCATCCTGAAGAACATTCTGCGCAACAAGCGGCGCACGCTGCTAACCATTTCGAGTCTCGTTGTTTCTTTGTTTCTAATGATTACTCTGGCGACGATTCTGACGGAATTGACCAGGAGCAGCGATAAATCCAACCCGCTGCGCCTGGTGACGCGTCATGCCGTGTCGCTGGGATTTACTCTACCGGTGTCGCAGCGGCAGCGCATCGCCACCGTGCCTGGCGTGAAGAACGTCATGACTTTTAGCTGGTTCGGCGGCATCTACAAAGAGCCGAAAAACTTCTTCGCAAACTTCGCCGTCGATGCAGATCGGCTGCGCGAGATCCTTACCGAGCTGAATATGTCAGATGCTGAGTGGCAGGCTTTTATCAACGACAAGCAAGGCGCGATCGTCGGCGCCAAGCTAGTGAAGCTGCACGGCTTCACGCCTGGCCAGCGGATAACTCTAAAGAGTCCGATTTACAATAACAGCGTAGAATTCGTGATTCGCGGTGTTTGCACCGGCGGCGATGAAAAGACTCTTTTCTTTCATTATGATTATCTCAGCGATTTACTGCCGGCCTGGGCCAAGGATCAGGTAAGCACCTTCAGTATTCTCGCCAACTCAGCCGAAGACGTGCCGCGTATCGCGCAGACAGTGGACTCGATTTTCCTTAACACGGACGCTCCTACCAAGACTGAGAGCGAGCGCGACTTTGCGATTAGTTTTCAGACCATGTATGGCGGCGTCAAGCAGTTTATGTACGGCATCATCGCGGCCATCACGTTTTCACTTCTACTGGTAATGGGAAATACGATGGCGATGAGCGTCCGCGAGCGCACTAAAGAAGTTGGTATGCTCAAGGCCCTTGGGTTTCAGCGCGGCACCATCGCGCGTTTGTTTGTGAGTGAAGCGTTGGTGGTTGCAGTTGTTGGCGGAGCAATCGGAATTACGGGCACGACACTGCTTTTCAAATCGTTTGATTTGAGTGTTTATATTCCTAATCTGCCGTCATTCGTTCCCACGCCAGCGACACTGATCGGTGCGCTGGTCCTCTCGCTGGTGGTGGGACTGGCAAGCGTAGTCTATTCGGCATATCGCGTTTCGGGAATGACCATCGCGGAAGCACTGAGGAGCACCGAATAATGGCCCTGCCGCTCAAATACAACCTTCGTAATCTGATTGTGCGGAAGTCGAGTACGCTGGCTACGGCATTCACGATCGGCCTGACGGTTGGCGTTTATTTACTGGTGATGGCCTTGGCCCATGGAATTGATGCGACGCTCGCCAGCAGCGGAGAGCCGCTCAACCTGATTGTCTTGCGGCAGGGGAGCACTGCTGAATTGAATAGCTTTGTAACGCACGAGAACCTGCGCAATATCTCTTATCTCGACGGCGTGGCGCGTGAAGGCGATAAGCCATTGGTAGCGCCCGAGCTGATCACGCTGATCTACAAAGCGCGCAAGGGGATGAGCCAGGGATCGAACATAACGATCCGTGGCATTGGGCCAATGTCGACAAAGCTGCGCTCCGGTTTTGCAATTGCTTCGGGCCGGACGTTTACGCCTGGCCTTGCCGAAGCGATTGTCTCGCGGCGGATCGCCGAGCGATTTCAGGGCATGGAGATTGGCGACAAGTTTCGTGTGCAATCAACCGATTTTCAGATCGTCGGTCTGTTCGACGCCGGCGGCAAAGCTTTCGAATCCGAGATTTGGGTTGATTTCAATGCCCTGGCCAACGCCACCAAGCGTGATCAAGGTTCGTCTTCGGTGCTCTTGCGCGTGACCAGTCCGGCGGCCATGGATTCGCTCGCGAAGCGGATCTCTGACGATCAGAGATTGCAGCTCAGTGCGATGCCTGAAATAAAATTCTACGAAGATCAGCAAGGGATGGCATCGGGACTCTTGAAAGGTTTGGCGGTCTTCATTGCTTTTATCATGGCGATTGGCGCGGCCTTTGCCGGCATGAACACGATGTATGCTGCCGTCGCCAGACGCACCAAAGAGATCGGCACGCTGCGAGTGTTGGGCTTTAGCCGGCGGAGCATTCTTATCGCGTTCGTGTTGGAGGCAGTTGCGATCTCGATCGTCGGCGCGGCAATCGGAATCCTGTTCACTCTGCCATTGAATTTTGTCTCGACTGGCACGGCCAACTTTGTGACGTTCAGCGAGATTGCATTTAATTTTCGCGTTACGCCTCGGCTGATGTTGGCAGCTTTGATCTTCGGTTCGATTATCGGCTTCATAGGTTCGCTGCTGCCTTCGATTCGCGCGGCGCGTTTCAAGATTGTAGATGCACTGCGGGCCGCATGAAATTGTCCGATAAGCTTTAGCTTGTCGTTGGCGTTTGAATCGACAAGCTGGAGCGTGTCGGACATTTGCGAGTAAATAACCTTGGTGACGAATCTCAAAACTGCGGAAGATCAGCAGAATCTCAACGAGCGTCTGCGAAGTCTAAAGATTGATCGTGCTACCATCGGACCGCCGCCGGTGCACAGCCGCGCTCCCAAGAAGCTCTTGCTCGCGCTTTCCGTGCTCATCGCGCTGGCAGTTCTTTTCGTCGACAAAGACGATAACCGCGGCGCCAGTCAAACTTGAAACCGGCACGGCTTCGACAGCCGGCACGGTGCTAACGGCCTCCGGCTACGTTGTGGCCCACCACAAGATCGCAGTCGGGGCAAAAGTGATGGGCCGCGTCGCTTGGATCGGCGTTGAAAAAGGAGATCGGGTACAACAAGGACAGGTGCTGGTTCGGCTCGAGGACCAGGAATTTCGCGCTCAGGTGGATCAGGCGAAGGCCAATCTCGCGGCGGCGCAGGCGCGTCTGGATCAACTGAAAGCAGGTTCTCGCCCGCAAGAAAAATTGAAGGACAAGGCGGCGGTGATGCAAGCGGAAGCAAATCTCAAGAACGCCGAAGCTGAGTATGAACGCGCGGCACAGTTGTATCCGGCGGGGATCATTTCCAAAGCTGAACTCGATCGTGCAACCGCGCAACGAGACGCGGCGCGCGCTGCTCTCGAAAGTGCGCGGCAGTCCTCGACCATGACAGAGATAGGACCGCGCGCCGAAGAGATCCGTGGCGCCGCCGCTCAGGTCAAACAGATGCAAGCGGCGCTCGATTACGCCAACACACAATTGGTCAGCACCGAAATCAAGGCGCCGGTCACCGGTACGGTGTTACAGCGAATTGTCGAGCGCGGCGAGATGGTTACGCCTTCGGCAATGGGAGAGTCTGGCGCGCGCACGTCGGTGGTCTCGCTCGCCGACTTAAATGATTTGCAGATCGAACTGGACATCAGCCAGCAGGACTTTGCACGGCTGAAGATGGGCCAACGCGCGGAAGTTATTCCCGAAGCATTTCCGAATTTGAAGTACACGGGCTTCATCGCCGAAATTGCGCCGGAGGCTAATCGCGCGAAGGCTACCGTGCAAGTGAAAGTGAAGGTGGAAAATCCGGATGAGCAGTTGCTTCCCGAAATGAATGCGCGAGTAAACTTCCTGGACGACTCAGCCCGGACAGACAGCAAGCCTGTGGCGCGGGTGCTGGCTCCTAAAGCCGCCGTGGTTCATCGAGACGGCAGCGATTTTGTTTTTGTTGTCAAAGGTAATCGCGTCGAACAGCGAGTCATACGTCTCGGCGAAGCGACGGGAGATTTCTACAACGTTCTCGAAGGGTTGAGCGGGGGTGAATCGGCCGCCGTGTCGGGGGCCGACAAGCTGCGCGATGGAGATCGCGTTAAAGTAGCGACTCAATAAGTAGGGCAACCGGCTGCCGTAGGGGCGGACCAGAAGGAATCGAAGCATAATGGCGGAAACAATCGTACAAGTGCGCAACGTCAGCAAGCGTTTTGCTCGCGAAGGCTTTGAAGTAGTTGCCCTGGATAGCGTCAGCCTGAATATCGAACAGGGAGATTTTCTGGCGTTGATGGGGCCAAGTGGATCGGGAAAGAGCACCTTGCTGAATCTGCTTGCCGGCATCGATCGCTGCACCGAGGGCGAAGTCGACGTGCTGGGAACGAATCTTGCGAGGTTGAGCGAAAGCCAACTGGCCGGATGGCGCAATGCCCACATTGGTTACATCTTTCAGACGTTCAATCTGGTTCCGGTGCTGACCGCCTTTGAAAATGTCGAGTTACCGCTGTTGCTGACCAAATTATCAAAAGCCGATCGACGCAGGAATGTGACAACCGCTTTGGAGTTGGTCGGACTTGCCGATCGCATGAGCCACCAGCCGCGACAACTATCTGGCGGGCAAGAGCAGCGCGTAGCCATCGCGCGCGCGATTGTGACGGAT
>QHXE01000491.1 GCA_003222835.1 Acidobacteriota bacterium
CGCGCACTTATTTCGACGCTTCCGAATGGAAGACCCGCAAGCGTCTGATGCTCGGTTCGCTTCTGTTCTTCGTCGTGGGTCCGGCGATGGTGCTGCTCGGGGTTGGCTTTACCTTCTTCTTTATCGCAGCGCTCTGGGCTTATTACCATCTGGTCAAACAGCACTACGGTTTCATGGTGCTCTACAAAAAGAAGAACAACGATCTGGCGCCGATCGATAATACGCTTGACCGCTTGCTCTTGATGTTTGCTTTCAATTATCCGTTCGTCGCATTCATCGCCGGCGACCCGACTGCGATGGCGCGCGTGCCGCCGATTCTTCGCAGTGGCGTGAACACGGTCGCGATGTTGTTGTTAATCGGCACGATCGCTTTGGGGATTGGTTGGCTGGTTCGACAAATTCAAAGAGCGGTGTCGCGCGAGCCGCTCGACGTGCCGAAGTATTTACTTTTGGCAGCGGCGATTCCGATGCATTGGATCGCCCTGATGACGCCAATGCCGGCCAAGCCGATTGCGCTGGTCGCAATCCTCACCATCTATCACAATCTGCAATATCAGCGGCTGATCTGGTTTCATAATCAGAAGTACACTCACTCCGTGGGCTCGCGGGGCAGTAGCCCGATCGTTAGGGAGGGCGTTCTTAATCATCCAGATCCGGGGCGGCGCTACGGCCCTGCGGCAGTCATCAGCCGCCGCCTGATCTACTACATCGGTTTCGGAATTATATTCGGCATTATCTATCAGGGCCCGCGCCAATATCTCGGCTACTTGAATCTTCACACGGGCGATTCGCCGGCTGCGCTGTCGTTGCCAATCCAATCAGGAATCGCCTTCCTCTGGGGCTACGCCTTTATCCACTACTATCTCGATTCAAAAATTTGGCGCGTGCGCCGCGATCCGTCGGTAGGCAAGGCGCTGAATATGAGCTGACGAATTAAGAGATCTTAACCGCAGAGGTCGCTGAGGTACTCGCAGAGGGGCAGAGTAAGCTTTACGAATTCGGCGTACTCAGCGGTTCTGACAAAACTCGCTAACGGCTGCGACGAACTGCTCGGGCGATTCGGTAGGCGGCAAGTGTCCGCAGTTGCGAAAGACGACGAGGCGGTTATTCGGAATTTCGTCGCGCAGGCGGAATGCTTCCGCGATTGGAATATGCGTATCGTCCTCGCCCCAAATAAGCATTGTCGGCTGACTTATGAATTTGGCATCGCGTTGAATGCGACTCGCGCTCCAACGACGCGCAGTGCGAATCATGGCGCGATGCACATTCGCTGTGGCCAGCAGATGATGGCGCGCTTCCAGTTTGTGCTCATCAATCGGTCGTCCAAGGCGGCGATACATTTGTTCGGTCCGCCTGCGCAACACCCAGCGCGAGCCGAGGAATAGCGGCGTGACGATGTCGCCAATGACGGGTAGTCGCGATAGGCGCAACAGCATCTTCTTCTTCGGCTCGTCATTTGTCACCGCTCCAATCAGCACCAGTCGCTCGACTCTTTGCGGATAATCAAGAGCCATGGTTGCGGCCACCGCGCCGCCGTAAGAAGCGCCAACGATTGTCGCTTTATCGATCTCCAGCCGGCCCATCAGACCCAGCACGGCGCGCGCCTGAGATTCAATCGTGTATTCGCCATCGCTAACGGCAGCAGCACATCGCTCCAAATCAGATTCGAAGAAATAAAACCGTGAATCAAAATCAGCGGCGGCGCGTTTTCATTGCCGGCTTCCTGAAAATGAATGCGCACGCCGTCGACGGTGGTAAACCAGGAATACTCGGGGTGATAGATAAAGTTGAGGCTCTCAGGCCAACTGACATCGCGCGGGCGCGTGAGCAGTTTCGTTGCCACCGCGCCGGCAACGACACCAGTGGCTCCCGCAACCAGATAACGCTTCTTCATGGCGAGAGAATGTTAGCACATCAACAAATGCCGATCTCATTCACACCTCGCTTCAGCGAGGTGATAAGGAATGCGTTGCACGCAGTGAACCATTTCAATGGTTTCTAGCGAAGCCGTTGAAACGGCTGGGGCATTTGTGGTCCGTTTTATTGCCTCGCTGAAACGAGGTGTGAATGAGATTGGCCTTGTTATCCACTATTAGCGATCACAACCGTGGGATGAACAATGTTTCGAT
>QHXE01000064.1 GCA_003222835.1 Acidobacteriota bacterium
GCACTGTCTCAGAAACGGTTACGGTGACCGTACAGACGGTTGTAAGTCTTGCCGTCACGCCCGACGAAACTTCTCCGTCCGACAGGATCTCGCCACACGCTCAGGTGACTCGTCTCTTTCGCGTCTGCAACACCGGCAATTACTCTGACAGCTTCACGTTGACGCACGCCGATATCACGGCGCCGGCAACCATTAGCGCGTTTTACTTCGACAACGATGGCAGCGGAACAGTCAACGCCGGCGATACTCAAGTCCGTCTGAATGAAACCGTCTCGCCCCAATCGACGCCCGGTGGCTGTCTCGGTGTGCTCGCTGCAATCGATACCAACGACGCGGCTTCGCAAAGCACGATCACGATCAGGATTACCGCACGCTCGAACGGGGCGAATGCTACCAACGGTCGCGCGGAAGACACGGGTACGATTATCAATGTCGTCGGTCAGGGCGCATTTCTGTCTAGTCCCGACAATCCGAATCTCGTTCCCAGCAAGTTGGTTAATGGCCTCGCCCAGATCCCGGTAAGCTTCGGTGCACAGTTCACTTACACCATCGCTTTTAAGAACGGCGGTGACGATCCGGCGCTTAACGTCGTCGTCGACGATCAGTTGCCGGCCGCAATCGATTATGTCAGCGGCTCGCTAAAATTAAACGATCGCAGTCTTGCTGACGAGGGTAGTGAATCTTCGGTTCGCGACAATCACATTCGAGTCTTCATAGCTCGCGTAAATCCGGGCGAGAGCTTTCGCATCTCTTTTGTGGCGCGTCTCGCTCGTTCGGTCGCCGATGGAAGCGGACTCGTGAACACCGCGAGCTTTACCGCCGACAATACTCCTCCTGTCAAGAGCAGTCCGGCTATAGTGGTGATCGATCCTTTCGGCTTTGTCTTTGCCGGTCGCGCCGGCAGGTCTGCGCCGATCGCCGGCGCGCGCGTTGAGGTATTACAAGACCAGGGTGGCGAGAACCTCTTGCGTCTGCCGGCGGACACCGGTTTCACTCCAAACGAAAAAAATCAAAATCCATTTTCGAGCGATGGCCAGGGACACTTCAGTTTTACACCTGGCGCCGATGAAATGGGCAGTGCGAACGCCACGGCCAATTACTTCCTGCGGGTGACCGCGCAGAATTACATGACGCGACTGATGCAGTTAAGTCTACGCCCGACTCAGCCTGGACTTTTTAATCTGACGATTCATGCGATCGACAATCAGCCGCTGGCTGTAGCCGGCGGCTTCGACTTGGTGCGTGACGACGTTCGCCTCGCCGATCTCGCTACGCTGGCGCTGAATGTGCCGATGTTCGAACCGGGTGGGCTGCAAATCGTCAAATCGGCCGATCGTGCGCGGGCAGAGATTGGCGACACGATCACTTATCGAATCGAAGTTCACAATCCGACCGCGACTTCGGTAAATGATGTCACCGTCGAGGATCATCTGCCACCTTCGTTCAATTATGCTGAGGGGAGCGCGTTGTTCGGTTTAGGTTCAAGTCCGGATCAGCCAATCGCGCCGGAAGTTCAATCCGATGTCTTAAGGTTTCATCTCGGTGAGATTCCGCATGGCGCGACGGCGCACGTGCTCTATCGAGTGAGAGTGGGCGCCAATGCGCACGAGGGCGAGCAGGAGAATCTGGCCGTTGCGTCGGGCGGTTTTGCTTCCGGGGAAAAAGTCTCGACAGCCCCCGCCCGCGCCGTCGTCGTCATCTCCAACGGCGTGTTCTCGACGCGCCAAGTCCTGATTGGCCGCGTCTTCGTTGACACGAATGGCGACGGACAGTTCGATCAAAGTGATCGACCGATGCCGGGAGTGCGACTGTATCTGAGCAATGGCCAATCAGTAATTACCGATTCGGCGGGACTATACAGCTTTCCTTCGCTTAGCGATGGTTCGCAGGTCATCTCGCTGGATCCGGTCACGGTGCCGACCGGCTATGCACTATCTGACAGCGGCAGAAAATCCGGAAATAGCTGGACACGTCTGTTGCGCACGCCGATTGGCGGCGGGGCCTTACTACGACAAAACTTCGCTCTGGTTGGGTCAGTACCACCTTCTCTAGCGGGTGGGCCAACCTCGCCCTCGGTACTACCCGCGCCGCTTAGTAACTCCGGCGACAAACTGAAGTTTGTCGGACAACCGGGAACTTACGAAGTTGCGGCCACAGACAATGTCGAAGCGGTCCCACCAGGTGCGGTGCGCGTGATTTCGCCGGCGCCTAACTCAGTATCGATGTCGCCCGGTTTGCAAATCGAGGCCCGTGTGGCTTTGGACTGGTCAGTCAAGCTGGAAGTCAATGGCGAGCAAGTTTCTGACAAGAACATAGGCGTCCGCAGCTTAGACCACAAGAACCAAGTAGCGACGTTCACTTTCGTCGGCATCAGCGTTAAGCCCGGATCAAATCGAATTCGTTGCACCTCGATTGGTCCCAACGGCGTAGTTGGTCGTACGGAGGAGTTAATCGTCATGGGCCGCGGGCCGGCGCGTCGTCTCGAGATCGTCTCTGAAAAATCTGAAATTCACTCCGGTGGTAATGATTCCACGATCGTGCGCGTCAAAGCTTTCGATCAGTGGGGCAATCCAGCGCTCGATGGCGAGATCGGTATTGAGACCTCGCTCGGGCAACTGCGGCGGCTCGATGAAAAGGCGAGGGAGGCGCAAACTTCTTCAGTGCCCGTCGCGCAAAAACTCGTCGATACGGTTGGGCCGGCAAGCTCACAGGTTGTGGTCCAGCTCGAAAGCGGCGAAGTAACGCTCAGGCTGTTCAGTTCCGGCGCCCCGGGAGAAGCCCGACTGCGCGCCCAGACCGGACAGATCGAAGCGGAAGGCCAGGTTCACATCAACTCCGAAATGCGCAAGAGCATTCTGGTCGGCTTCGCCGAGATGAGTTTCGGTAACAGCATTCCCGAAGTCGGCCTGCGCGGCGAGCAGGGCAACTTCCGCAAGCGCGTCAGCCTTTTTTACAGCGGTACCGTCCTTGGCAACAACGTGCTCACGCTTTCGTACGATTCGCAACGCCCCATCAACCGCACCGCTGGCCGCGATCGGATTTTTCAGCTCGATCCGCTGGATCGCGTCTATCCGCTGTTCGGCGATTCGTCCACGCGTTATGAAGCGGCGCAATCGAATTCAAAACTTTACCTGCGTGTGGATCATAAACGCTCGTACGCAATGTTCGGCGACTTTGAAACGGACATGAACGCACCGCTGATGGGCTACGCACGCAAGCTGACTGGCGTCAAAGCGCATCTTGAGAATTCTCGCGGCGACTTTGTCACGATCACGGGCGCGCGTCCCGACACAACGTTCGCTCGCGACGTCTTCCCCGCGGGCAGTCTGGGAATCATGCAGCTTTCCAATGAAGAGATTCTGCCGGGCTCCGAAGTTGTCTTGCTCGAAGTGCGCGACAGACGCAATCCGGAAGTGATCATCTCGCGCGAGACTCTGACGCGATCGGTTGATTACAATCTCGACGCGCTCACCGGGCGCCTGTTTCTGCTTCGTTACATCTCGACGTTCGATTCAGTGTTGAATCTCACGCAGATAGTCGTCAGCTATGAACATCGCGCAACCAGCTTGAACTCAGCGGTCTACACCGCACGCGCGCGCAGAAATTTCAAAGGAATTGGATTAAAACTGGGACTTTCGGCTGTGCTCCAACGGCAACCTGACCAAGCAGACTTTGCGCTCGGCGGAGTTGACGCAGAAAAGACCTTGCCTCGGGGCGGCTCGCTGCAACTTGCATGGGCGCGCAGCGAGGGTGAGATTCTGGGAACCGGCAACGTGCTGAGTACGACCGGAGACAACAAGCATGACGGCGATGCGTACCAACTAACGCTGGCACAGCCACTACCGTTCCTCGGTGCCACCGTGCGGGCGCGTTACCTGAATGCCTCATCGGGTTTCTTTAATCCGTTCGGCGGCACGATCACGCCCGGCTCGCGTCGTGGCGAAGTGACACTGGAAATGAAACCCCTCAAGAATTCGACCCTTCGTTTCGGCGCCACGAGTGAACGTAACAAGACGGCCAACGTTGACAACGACCGTCTGACTTTTTCCGCTGCCTGGGACCAGGTTCTGAACGACCGCATTCGTTTTCATTTCGGCTTCGATCATCGCGCCTTTAGTGACAACCTGAACGACAAGACGACCGATTCAAATCTGATCACCGCGGGCGCGGAGGTGCAGGCGACGGCCAAACTGCAATTCTCGGTGAAGCGCGAACAGAATTTGAATGAGGCCGATCCAACCTATCCGACGCAGACGACACTTGGCGCGACTTATCAGGTCAATGCCTTGACCAAACTTTTCTTCACGCAAAGACTAGCCGCCGCGCCCATCAGCCCAATCGGCGATTTCACGGCCAACGGTTTCGCAGCGTCTTCGTCTCGGCGAGAGACCGCCTTCGGTGTCGAGACGCGTTTCGGCAAACACACCTCGATGACCGGTCGTTATCAACTCGAAAACGGAATCAACGGAACCGACAGCTTTGCGGTGATCGGTTTACAGGATCGTCTGCCACTCTCAAAGAAGCTTTCTCTTGATCTAGGCTTTGAACGCGGTTTCCATCTGCTGGGTCCAAATCAGAGTTTTGATAGTGCTACGTTTGGTTTTGGCTGGCAGCCGAATTCCGATCTCCGCGCCACGGCGCGTTACGAGTACCGCGATCGCGGCGGCCTCGGACAACTATTCGCCGCGGGCGTTGCGGGCAAACTGAGCGAAGGCATAACTGCACTCTCACGTTTTCAATTTTCCCGTGGCGCGTTCAGCGGCAAATCAAACTCTGCTCTCGAAGGTACCGCGGCACTGGCGATACGCCCGCTTGATTCCGATCGTACTGGCATCCTTTTCAGCTACACGCATCGTTCGCTGATTCAAGATGCAACCTCGTCAACTCCTACCCGTGCTCGCGTCGATTCGCTAGCGAGCGACGGTTACCGTCAAGTCACCAAGCGACTCGAACTATACGGACGATTCGCGCTGCGCTTCAGCGCCGACGGTCAACCTCAGCTACCTTATGTTTCGACGCTGAGCCTATTGACGCAAGCACGCGCCCAATACCTGCTGGCGCGCCGATTGGATTGGGCGGTCGAAACGCGCATGATGTTTCAGCCTTCGTCGCACACGACACGCCACACCTATGCAACTGAACTCGGATTCTGGCTGCTTCCGGACATGAGACTGGCCACCGGCTATAATTTCACCTCGGCGCAAGAACCCGCCGGCGCGGTGATTCTCCCAACCCGACGTGGCTTTTATTTCACCATCTCTTCAAAGCTGTCGAATCTTTTCGATCTGTTCGGAACTTCAAAAGCCGGACTCGCGAGCTCGACAGATAATCCGAGCAGCATAGAAAAGGAAAAGTAGTTCGACCGTCAATCGAAGAACGTTGTGATGAGATCCAGACTTTCCAAACTATCTCGCGCTAGCTTGAGGGTGCTATTCCTGCGAGTGTTTCCCCTGACCCTGTTCTTAGGGGTATGCAGCGTTCAGAGCGCTTATGCCGGGCTCGCCGTTACGCCGATTTCGTGGAACGTCGTCGGTCTTGACAGCAATAACCCCACGATAGGACCCGACACATACCAAGTTGGCGCGCGCGTCTGTAACACCGGGGGAACCGCCGTCAACAGTATCGCGGGCACTTTCATTTGGGATAGCACCAACGCCTTTATCAATCTGAGCGGCGCGAGCACCCTTAACGTTAGCTCGTTGAATGCCGGCGCCTGCGTGGACTTCTACTATCCCGTAACCATCACTCGAAGCTCACTAGCTTACAACGCAACTCGAAGCTACCACATCGACGTGAGCGCCACGGGTATCTCGACGATGACCACGCCGACACCGCGCGAGATTTACGTCGAGAAAATCATTTCGCAAAACCGCAATTCAGTACAGTCAATCGTCGGGCCTACTACCGTCTATGTCGGACAGACTTATACCTACACAGTTAATGCGACCACCGCAACTCAGGGCTACGAACAACTCGAAGCTTTTCTTAATCTCTCTAATGTGATTTTTCAGGTTCAGGCAATCGCGACCACGTATACGTCGCCGCCGGCCGCAACCAACGATAAGTTTTACGCGGATGCTTGCGGTTGGGACAACAACCCATTGAGCGCAACCTACCGCAGCTGCATTGGCCCAGCGAACTATTCCGGTGGGAAAGCCGGTGGCACCATTAGTTCAACCTATACGGTGAAAATTCTATCGACCGGCGTAACCACGGCTTCGGCATTGATTATGGACTTCTCAGGCAGCAGCTATCACTACAATAACGACTTTGGCGTAGGAGTCAACGCCATCACTATTACAGCTCTACCAGCACTGGTGCCTAACGTTTCGCTTCAGAAATCTGTCACGCCAAACACTGCCGCGCAACTGATACCCGGCGCCGATCTCGTTTATACGATCGCCTTCACGAACAGCGGTACGGCGAGCGCTTCCAGTCTCATCGTGACAGATCCCATCCCCGCGAATACCGATTTCAAAGTTGGATCTGTGACCAGATCATTAGGGACGACCGGCTTGACCGTGACGGCGGCGTATTCGATAGACAACGGGAGCACCTGGACCTATACGTCGGTAAGTGGCGGTGGCAGCGCACCTTCCGGGTACGATCGGAATGTGACAAACATTAAGTGGACGTTTACTGGCAATCTAAGCCAAATCTCGCCGAACAACACGGGTAACGTTAGGTTCACGTCACGGATTAGATGAACGAATCCTACTGAATCGCGAATACGTCATCACTTACTGGCTGATTGAGCTTTACGTCTTTCACTTTGTATTCGGCGAAGAATGCGCCCTGCGGCATCTCAAGTCGCTGGGAAAAACTCATCGCAACCAGCACGCCGTCGAAATCCTTGAATTTTGAATTCTCAATTCCGAACATGTATCCGTTGTAAGGAATCTTGTATTTCATCACCCGTGCCGTCGCCGGGTCGACGTAAAAATCAGTGGTGTTACCGTCTGCATCGACAATGCGAAAGCCGAGGAACTTCTTATCGCCGGGCAACGCCGAAACCGTATAGCCCGGCTGATCGAATTTCGTGAGCACGGGCAAGCCGAACTTATTCGCCGGCGGCATTTGCACCCCCGGAATCGAGCTGTATGACTGCTGTCCATCGTAGATCTGTTTGAACTTAAACATCGGACTCGCATCCACCTCGAGCCGCATGCGCTCACCGACGGTCACCAGCGCAAACTTTCCTGGGATCGATTGCGCACTGGTCGGGCCATACAGATCGACGGTGCCGAAGAGCACCATACTCTTCAGTTTCTTAAATTTGTCGCCGCCTTGTGCAGCCAGGGCCGCGCGAGCGAGTTCGAGCGGCGTGCTCTTAGCCGTAATCGCAGGGGCAGCGGTAATCGTACTGGTTGAGGTGGTTGGGGTTGGCTTTGCCGCATTTGGCCCTTGAGCCATTACGGCACTAAGCAAGAATATCAGGACGGCAAGCGTCGATGCGCTTCTTTTCATGGCGGACTCCTTTTCAGTTTAAGAAGCGCGAGCGGTAGCAACCGGATCACATAAAGACAAATTCCCTGAAAAGATCCTGGTCGCTACCGCTCACGGTTCTGTATCAAATACGCGTCAACGCCGCGAAAGTTCAGAAAGTAAATCTGAGATTGAGAAAGATGCGCCGATTAGGAGCACCGGGGCCTTCACCTCCACCGAATCCGCCAAACATTCCGAATCTGCCTGCAACGCCGGTTGATTGACCGAACAGTGGCGACGAAAGATTGCCGACCGGCAAACCAAGGTTGGTGTGATTCAGAATGTTTTGGAAGTTAAGCGCCACCGTCAAATTGTATTTAGCTGCGCCGCCACCTCCGCCGAGACCTCCCATCATGCCGCCGCGCATGCCTTCGCCACCACCGCCTGGACCACCGGGGCCTTTGCCACCGCTGATGCCACCGCCGATCATCGGGCCGCCGCGACTATCAGCCCCACCACCACCGCGTTTGCTTGTCGCTGTCTTATCGCCCTCTTTTTGTGACGCTGAAGCACGACTTCTGGTAGCCTCGCCACCAAAGCCAAACGTGCGACTGACGGTCAGGTTGACGGAAAGTGAACCCGGACCCCGCCCGTAATTCCGCGGAATGATTTGCTCGCCCGGATTGGGAACCAGATTGAAGTTTCCAAATCGCGTGCAGCGGATGTTGACGCTGGTGCAGTCAGCGTTGGCGCCAGCGAAGCTCGGGCGCTCGTTATATATTCGATCCAGATTCGTATCTCGGCCCGTGGTGATGTTGAAGGGAGGTCCCGAACTGGCGGTGATGAAGGGACTGAAAACCAGCTTCCACCACGGCGCGTTTATGGTTCCGACCAGATTGAACGAATGCCGAATGTCGAAAGACGCACGTGACCACTCGCCGGTAAAATCATACGAACTAACTGGGAACCCGCCATCCGCGTCACTCATCGTTTTGCTGAAACTATACGAGCCCTGCAACGAGAGACCTGGATTGAGGCGGCTATTGAACCCTACAAAAATCCGGCTTTGATGCATCTTTCCGCTCGACTCAAATTCATCAATATCACCCAAGGCGGGATTTGGTCTGACGCCGTTCGGTGTTGCCGTCGTGATTGTTTGTGGCAGTGGCGCATTGATGTCGCGCTGGCGAATCACGTGAAGCATTCGCACGTTGTACAGACCAACAAATGCGGTGATGTTCTTTGGCAACTGGCGTTCGACTTGCACACCCGCAAGATAGACCGAAGGCGCCTGAAGATTTGGGGCCACGCGCCAGATTGTTTGCTGAGTGGGCGCCACAACTCCGGTTATGTTGGGCACGTTCGGAAACAGGTTCAGCAAGTTGTAGATTGGTCGAGCGGACGGCACGTCAAGATCCGCTTGCGTAGGCGCGTTCAGAATCTTTGATACAGGTTCCGCCACCACGAATTGCAGCTCGCTGACGCCGTTGAAACGGTCGGCCGTCAAGACGTTGCCCTCGCCAAAGCGATTATAAAAAATACCTGCGCCGCCCCGAATTACAGTCTTCGGAGGTTTGGTTGCGTTCGCGGCCCCCGGTGACCAGGCAAAACCAAAACGCGGAGCGAAATTGAATTTACTGCTGATGTTGGTTTGATCCTCGTAACGCAGCCCATAGCTCAAAGTGAGATTAGGTCGCACGCGCCAATCGTCTTGCCAATAAACACCGATGTCCGTTTGAGAAACAGAAGCGTCGGGATTGCCGGTATTGATGCTGAACTGGGACGCGCCCCCTCCGAACGTGCGAATCTGATCGGGCGTCTTGCCCAATTGGGTGAAAAGCACCGTGCGACGGTAGCGCTCAATGCTGCTCAATTGAATAGTCGTGCCGGCAATGGGATTGTTGTTGGCATCCAGTTGCGGCCCGAATCCTCCGGTAAAAACCCATTGACCACCAAAATTATTAGGACTGATGTCATTGATGTGCACGCCGCGAATACGTCCGCCAAATTTAAAGGTGTGCATGCCCTTTTGAATCTGGGTGAAGTTATTCAATTCCCAGCTGTTTCTTCCGTTGATGGCATGTCCAACCTGCGAGCAACCCGTGGCTGAACCCACGCAGCCATTGAAAGCTCCGCTGACGTTCAATGTTGGTATGGTGCTATTACCCAGCGATTCGCTGCGCCCATGAGAAAACTGGAAACGCGTTTCGTTGATGGTGAAGGCATTGATCACCGCAGTCTCAGTCAACTGCACATTCTGATTTGTAGACGCCACATCGTAACCGCGCGTTGGCAAGGAAAAGCCATTCACGCCGTTGTTCTTGGTGGTCGAGTGAAAATAGTTGTAACGAGCGATAAGCGTGTTCCGCGAATTGATCGCATAGTCAACGCGCGGGCCGAAGTTAGTATTTCGGCGCGGCACCAGAAAACCCTCACCTAACTGAACGATATTTAGCGCCGGGTCGAGAATCGTGGCGCGAACGAGTTCGTTATCGTCAGTCTCGTTACGGTTGAGTTCTAAAAAGAAAGAAGCCTTCTTTTTCACGATTGGGCCGCTGAGGTTGCCGCCAAATCGCCGAACTTGATAAGGCGCCCGCTTGCTCGAACTGATGGCGAAAGGATTGCGCGAATCAAGGCTCTCGTCGGTGAAGCTCAAGTTCGCACCGCCGCGCAGCTTGTCGGTTCCGGGTCTGGTGAGAATATCTATACGGGCGGACGGCTGATCATTTTCGGGGGAAAACGGATTCTGATTGATCCGAATCTCGCGGATCGATTCCTTTGGCGGCATATTACTGCCGGAAAATCCATCGATAAAAATCTGTCCGCCGCTCGGGCCTACTGATGGACCAGCGAGGGCTTGCAGCGCGGCGGCAAGTTCATCAGGATCGTCCGGCAGAGCGTCCAGGTCCTTGCCCGAGAGCACTTGCTGATTGGCGTTATTGTTGGTGTCGGTGCTGAGCGGTGTATCCGCGTTGACCTTTACCTGCGTTTCGATAGCCGCGATTTTTAGCGTGATGTTCACCGGCTCGCGCCGCGCCGCGGTCACGTCAACTTCCGTGTCTTCGGAAGCCGCAAATCCGGTTGCAGCCGCGTGCACTTTGTATTTTCCCGGCGCGAGTCCGGCGAATGAATACGTGCCATCAGCCGTTGTCGTGGCGGCTTTTTGTGTGCCGGCGGCATCAGTCAGCGTTACGGTCGCCCCAACAATCGAAGCGCCGAACTCGTCACTAACTACACCGCGCAAGCTCGCTCTGCCCTGCGCAAAAACTGTGGCTGACAGCCCGACCACTAAAAGCAAAGTCGCCAAACAAGGAAATAGCTTTCGAATATTCATGATCAAATTCTTCTTCGTTTAGAAAAACAACCGCCGGCGATTTAAGGAAGGACTGTTTCGCCGAAGGCGGTTGTCTCTGACTTCAAAACTGCGAGATCAGAGAAAAGGTTTACGGCACGCCGACGCCGCCGAACATGCCACCAAAACTTCCGTTGAGATCTACGCCCTGAGGGCGACCCTGGCCGCCACCGGTTTGCTGGCGCGCCGCGACCATTGTCAAGAGCGGCTCGACGCCGGTGACCAGAGAGATTGCGGTGAACTGAGTCGGGTCTGAGCCCGGCAGGCTCGACATGATAATCATGTCGCCGACTTTGACTTCATTAAGCGAGATCGTCGGCAGGCGTTCAAGTATGTCAGCGACATTTCCGCCGCCGCCCATGCGCATGCCGCCACCTTGTGGACCACCGCCTCCGGCACCTTGCGGTCGCTGAGGTGCTTGTCCCTGGTTTTGTCCCTGTCCCGGGCCTGCGCCGGCTTTGCCGGGCCCGCTGGCTCCCGGCCCCATTCCGCCACCGAACATAGCGGTCATATTTTCAGGCCATCGCCGGAGAACTGAATCCGGCTTTAGCATAATCGTAATCGGTTTCTTGGTTTTCAAATCATTAATCTTGATCTGATTTGCCGCCGTGTCGATGGCGGTGACTGTCCCGCCCACGACCTTAAAAGTTCCAAACACAACTTCCTCGGCCGTAAGACGCGTCCCGTCAGCGCTCTTGTCTCCGAGGGCGCGCAATTGATCTTCAACCTTCACCTCTTCAAACTTGCTTGGTTTGGCTTCGCTGTACTTGGGAATGGTGTCGGGCGGATAGCGCCGCATCAACACTTTGTCGGTGATCGGAATAATGACCGCTTGCGGGGCACCCATCAGGCTGCGGCTCGAAACTGTGATCTCCTTCGTGCTCGGATTGACCGAGGTGACGATGCCACTGACGCCCCGTTTACGCCACTCGGCCCTCTCCTGCTCCTGTCTCTTCGCGACATCGGCCTTGCTCATTACGACCACCTGAGTCGTGGGCACTGTCTTTTGATCCGAACCCGCTCTCCAGCGAGCCCAAACACGATCACCCTGACCAACGTCTGCAAGCGTGATGTCCGTGGCGCTGGCCAATGTCCTCTCGCCGGGCGCCATGCGCTTGTACTGCGTCTTATCACTAAAATTGACGGTGAAGATTACGCCCTTGTCGTCGCGGACGACCATTTGTTTGGCTGTCGCATCAATCGCTTTGACTTCGCCGATTACACCACTGACCGCTGAAGTTGCCGGAGACGCGCTCGGCGTCTGCCCATAGGCCGCGCATTCCAAACTAATCGTAGCCATCACCAAGAAGCTCAATATCAATAGTCTTCGCACAATCCTACCCTTATTCATTTCAAAAATATGCATTATCTACGCCCCACTAAACCTGTTAGTTGCAAAAATATGAGTTTAGTTTCACAAAATTGAAGCGCCCACATACAAAGACGCTTGAAACCGCTCAGTAATTAACTCAGCGCCGGGATTTTTGTTCTTCTTCGCGGTGCGCGTCCCGCTGAGCCACCATCGCGTCAAATTTCTGCTGCTGTTCGGCTGAAAGCAGCGCGCGAATTTTAGCGCGAGCTTTCTGGCGTGGCTCGTCGAAGCGCGGCTTCAATTCCGTATGTAGCGCCCGGTACTCGTTACGCGTTTCGTCCAGGATGTTGCTTACGGCTTTTGTCTGCTCGTCAGTTAGGTTAAGTTCGCGGCGCATCTTTTCGAAACGATCATGCATCGCTTTCTCAGGTCTCTCGCTGCTTGCGCGCGAACGATATAAACCGCCAAGCGCCGCTCCGGTAACTCCGCCAAGCACAAACACTATCAAGAGCACCAACCAGATTTTAAGTTTAGTGTGACCCTGCATACTCATTTAGCGGCCTTCCCCGTAGTTACGATCCACGACAATGTTGAAGACCTCATCTTTAGACGGACCGTTTCTGCTGGCGAGGACTGTTTGTTCAACTCCGGCTCCCGGCGTCCCGAAAAGCGCTTCTTCGTCAGATTGAACCGCCGCTGAAGGGGCGCTGAGTTGCGCCGACCACACTGTCAAGATTGCAGCCAACACCGCGACCAGCGCCATCACTGGCACCGCGCGCCGAGCGACAAGAAACAATGACAGCCAGCCACCTGTTTCATCCAGGCGACGATGCTCTTCACCAATCGCCGCGCGCGTGCGCGTAAAAACAAATGGCGAAGAAGCAGCCGCTTCGATCTCAGCTTCGCTTCCAATGGCGCCCAGCAAAACCAGCCGACCGGCGCGGTCGAGTTGTTCATTTGTCTGTCGATTTGCCATGAACACCTCCGAAGTTAAGGGAGCCGAAAGTTTACCGCTCCCACCGACAAAAGACGATATAAAAGCATGAGAAGTTACAACAAATCTGCCCTCCGTATGACGGGCTGCCAGCCTGTTGAAGCAATTCATTAAGGCCAACAGGCTGGCAGCCTGTTGTACGCCACATCACAAATATCTCCGCAAAACTCTGCGCAGATGAGCGCGAGCCCGGTGGGCGCGGACCTTAACTTTCGATACGGACCAGTTGGTCATTTCCGCAATCTCTACCACCGAGAAGCCCTCGACATCCAGCAGCGTCAGCACCAGGCGATCCTCCGCGCTCAAGCGTGCCAGCAGCTTGACGGCCAGGTCTCGTGAAACAAGCGCGCTTTCGATATCTTTTGCCGCGGAGCGTAATTGCAGCGCTATTTCATGATTCTCGGTATCGTTGATATCGCTCAGGGTTTGCTCTGGCCGGCGGCGCGCGCGACGTAGTTCATCGTAACTTGAGTTAACCGCGATCTGGGTTAGCCACGCCTTGAACGACTTCTCATGCGTGCCATGATAACTGTTGAGTGCAAAATAAGCCTTGGTAAAAGTGTCCTGGATGATTTCTTCAATCTGTTCGCGGTGAGGAAAGAAGCGACTGGCAATGTAGGCCACATGACGGCGGTAGCGTTTGAATAATTCTTCAAACGCTAATTCATCGCCTGCGTTGACGCCGGCGACCAGCACGTCATCTGTCTGTTGTTCCACAATTTTCTATTGTCTTTCGGCGATCGGTTCAAGACAACCTCGAGGCTAACGATCAAGCTTCAAGGAACGACCGTTTTTTCCAACTGATGCGGTAGCGCGCAGTCAGCGCCAAACCCAGACTAATAACCAGCAAGCCGGCAATAATGAACGGCCAGATATAAGGCAGGGAAGCGAGAGCGACCCAAAACGCCACGCCCAGCAATAACATTATCGATTCGGATCGCACGCGCGGCAAGAATCGACGCTGCAGCCATCGTCCAGTCGCTACAAAAATGACGACGCGTCCGAAAAGTGTCGCGACCAACACCAGCAGCAATCCCAGGATGGAAATCACTGCGCCGACAATTTCGGGAAATACCAACAGGCAACCAACCACTCCAATAGTTATTGCGATCGAGCCCAGCAGGCCAATCAGCGCCACTCGTAAACTCGTTAATTGCAAACGGGCGACTGCGCGGCTAACTGTACTAGGCATGACCGCAGTGAGGGCAAGCGAGATGATCAACCAGAAGAGTACTGCCAGCAAACGCATGCCCAGAAACGCCGGTGTCAGTCTCGGATGCAGTAAGCTGAAGGGCTCGCGCATGACGTGGCGCAATTCATTTTCATACCCCGCATACATGATCGTCACGCTTTGCGGATCGCGGCCCGGCGCCGTCTTACCGTGATGATATATGCCGCCGAGCACGATCACATCGCCTCCGATCCGCGAACCTTCGCGCTGAATTACGGAGCCGCCAATCGCCGCCACGTCTCCATTGACAGAGCCTTCGACAATGACGTCACCACCAAAAGCTATGGCGCCTTCCTTCACTGTACCCGTAATTTTTATTGATTGTCCGAGACCGAAAACAGTGGTGTTGCTAACGCCTTCAATCACCCGCGCGTCGGGATCGCCTGGATGTTCGTCGGATGGGGGCTGGGCTTGGATAGCGACAAAGAGGAGAGGCAAAACGCCCAACAATCCGACTCGTTTCAGAACCGCGAGCGGTAGCGACCGGATCATTTTCCCTTTGTCATTTATCACTCGAAACATCCTCGCGTTTAGAACGGGGACTTGTTCCCTACGCGCAGAGCGGACAAGTCCGCTATCTAAACGGAAGTTCTTTCCTAAATGGCAAATGGAAAATGTCAAATGACAAACGGAAAATGATCAGATTTGCGCGCGATGATATCTAGCGATTAGCAAAGGCAGTAGTGAAATAGAGATAATGAAGACCAATAGGAATAATAGTCCCAAACCGTGTGGCGCTGAAACAATCGCGTGGCCGAGGACACGAACGATTACAGCCAAGCCCGTTCCGGCGTCGTAGATGGTTCGCCAGGCAAG
>QHXE01000492.1 GCA_003222835.1 Acidobacteriota bacterium
TGATCACTACGATCACGTTTCCGTAATCGGGAATGAAATCGAGTTCGCCGGCCGTCTCGCCATCTCTGGTCACCGGCGTCGGCTTAATCGTTAACTGCAGCCGCTGACCGGCCCGCTCGATCTCCATCGGCAGCGGCTCGTTCGGCGAGAGCAGCGCGTCGCCGCTGATTGCGTCCCAATTGGGATTGGCCGTGCCATTGAAAGAGATGATGCGATCGCTGGGTTGCAAGCCTGCAGTTTGCGCCGCTCCTCCGGGAATGACTGAGCTAACCACCGGCGTGGGCGTTGCGGGAATGCCGTAGATTATTCCGGCGGCAAATGGAATGGCCAACGCGGTGAGAACATTCATGACCGGTCCCGCGACGGCTACGAGGATCCTCTGCCATCGCGGCCGCAGATCGAATCTTTCATGCGGAGGAATATCAGGCGCGCTTTCGCCTTCGATGGGCGCATTAGAATCATCACCGCCCAGTTTGACGTAACCCCCGAGCGGGATTGCGGACACGCGGTAGTCGGTGGTCCCGTACTTTCTCCCAAACAAGCGCGGACCGAAACCCGCCGAGAAAGTCTCAACGCGGATTTTGAAGAGCTTCGCGACGATGAAGTGCCCGAATTCGTGGAGAATAACCGCCGCGCCGAGGATGAATATAAAAGCGAGAATTCCAATTATGCCGCTCTGAAACAAACTCATTTATCGAATTCCTATTGGAGTCACTACTGTCAAAAAAGACTGTAGAGGCTCAAGTCTGATCACCGGTTGCCCAAAAATGAGTTTACGTGGCGCGCGCGGACTGGTCAAACGCAAATACTGGGAGCGCGGGCGTCCCGCCCGCATTTGGCCTGAAGAGAGTCTTTGGTTGCCAATAAAGGTTTTGCGCCAGCGCGACTATGCGGGCGGGACGCCCGCGCTCCCAGTTAGGCAGCACTTGTAGTCCGTAAATCCTCGGCTAAATCTGCCATCGCCTTTTGTGCTGAAACTCGACCGGACCGATCGGCTTCTAGCACTGTCTCCAAATCCTTTACCGCACACGTTCGGTGGTGATTCATAACCCGCTCGATAATCTGGGGAATGTCCAGCAGCGATATTCGTTCGTCAATAAAAGCTTGGACTGCTTCTTCGTTCGCAGCATTCATTGCCGCCGGCAAAGTCCCGCCGGTTTTCAGCGCGCGATATGCTAGTGAAATACAGGGAAAACGCTCTCGATCGGGAGCTTCGAAGTGAAGCGAAGAGAGGGCTGCCAGATCGAGAGGCGGCAACTCGGAGGAGCATCGCTCGGGATAAGTGAGCGAGTACTGAATGGCATGACGCATATCGGTGACGCCCATTTGCGCGATCACTGAACCGTCGATCAATTCGATCATTGAATGGACGATTGACTCGGGATGAACGACGATATTGATTTCATCCGCGCTGAAACCGAAGAGCCAGTGCGCCTCGATCACCTCCAGACCCTTATTCATCAGCGTCGCCGAATCAATCGTGATTTTTGAACCCATGTTCCAGGTCGGATGGCGCATTGCTTCGGCCACGGTTGCGTTTTGAATCGAAGCTTTGTCGCGAGAACGAAATGGCCCGCCTGAGGCGGTTAGAATGATGCGGCGCACTTCGGATCGCTTCTCGCCACGAAGGCACTGATGCAGGGCATTGTGCTCGGAATCAACGGGCAGTAACTCGGCGCCGGATTTTTCGGCTGCGCGCGTCATCAACTCACCGGCCATCACGAGCGTTTCTTTGTTGGCGAGTGCGACGCGTTTTCCCGCTTCCAGGGCTCGCAATGTGGGCACAAAGCCTACTGCGCCCACAGTCGCAGAGACGACGCAGTCGGCCACTGCGTGAGTTGCGACCTTAATCAGGCCTTCTTCGCCGACGACAATCTGCGGCAACCGAACCTTGCGACGTGTCAGCTCAACTCTCAATTGTTGAGCCGAGTCTTCGCATTCGACGGACACTAGTTCGGGTTGGTGGTGAGCTATCTGATCTGCGAGCTTACCGATATTACGTCCCGCGCCCAACGCAACGACACGAAACCGTTCCGGACCCAGCGACTCGATGACGCGCAAAGTATTGCACCCAATCGAACCGGTTGAACCGAGGATGGCGACGCCGCGAGTTGACATAAATTAATTAGTTGGCGGCGTAGGTTCGCCGTAGCCCTGCATCAAATCGATATCCTGCCCATCGCGGTTGTATGATGCGCCCGTGACTCGCCAGGCGCGATTCTCGCGATATGAAAGATCGACGCGAACGTTGACCGTTCGCTTTTCGCCGATGACCTTGAGGTGAAGCGTGGCTACGCCATCGCCATTCTCCACGTTTATTTGGCCGGTAACAAACGAACCAAAGTCTTGCACTTCACCAAGGTCTTGCTTAAGGCGCGCGTTGCTTCGAAGGTACGTGCGCGCGGTGTCAGCGGCTTCGCTAGTCCCAATCGTATGAAAGACGAACCAGGCAATACCGCCCACAAAGACGGCGACCACCAGCGCGAGCACGCAGATGATTCCGGCGATAATTAGGATGATCTTCTTCGTGGTCATTTGATGAAATAGGCGTAAGCAAAATAGTAGATGACCGGGGCATTGAACAGCAAGCTATCCAGCCGATCAAGTATACCGCCGTGGCCTGGCAGGATTTTGGCGGTGTCTTTCGCTCCGGCGCTGCGTTTCAGCGCGCTCTCCGTCAAATCGCCAAGTATGCTTATCACATTCATTACCGCCGCCAGTGGCAACGCTAACTTCAAAGGCAATT
>QHXE01000065.1 GCA_003222835.1 Acidobacteriota bacterium
CCTGCTTTACTTGAGTTCGGCTGTACGAATTCTTCAGTTGGCTGGAGAGCGGTGCAATGACCTGGACATCATCGCTCAGCACCATCACTTTCGTGGTTGCCCGATTTAGCAGTTGCCGTAAGTCACTCACAACGATTGGTTCAACCTTTGACCCTTCAAAATACCTGATCGATGCGTCATTCAGATTCGAGACATACAGATCGTCCTGAATATAGAAGTGAACGGATAGCCGGCCGCTCAGGCTTAGCCGTTCTGTATAATCCAGCATTTGTGCTGCAACGCGAGGTTCTAAGGTCCAGTGACGGTGAACGAATCCATTATTACGTTCCCGAATTAGAGCCCCCTCATAGCAGATTAAAGGTAATGTTGAACCGATCGAATCATATGCGTGCAGGGAAGATTGATACCGTCGACCGGTAGCGATAGCAACCGCAACCCCCCGGCGTTGGGCTGAATGAATGGCCGGCGCAATGGAATCCCGGATGCGATTCGATTCGTCCACAATCGTGCCGTCAATGTCGAGCACCAGCAAGCGGACTTCGGCGGACGTCTCCGAGGGCGCCATTTGGACTGCTAAGTCGTTGCGGTCCTTGTTTTCGTTCATCTACGATTCACAAGATAAGCAGCTTCCCGACTCTGTTCGATCCGGAGGCTCACAGGCCCGTTCCGTCGAGTGGCTGAACTTAAACGGTTTAGCGCACAGCAGATCGATGTATTTCACTTGGCTTTGCCCAAAAAGTTAACGGGCGTGCGGCTATGCCGTCTAACGTGGGGAAGGCCTGGGGCCTTCGGCATGCTCGATAAATTCTATTTCGGGCTCCGTCCAGTCTCGGGGCGCCGCCCCGAATCTTGATGACACTGCACCGGAAGCGCACAGCGCTTCGCACATCAGACGGCAAAGCCGAATCGCTGCTTCGCGCCCTTTTAGGCAAAGCTATTCCACATCGTCCTCCGCAAAATCATCGAATCAAAGAATCGCCAGGCTAGCGTTTAGCCAATCCGAAATCACCATTGAGCCCGGTTTGTGCGTGATGCAAAACGACGGGCGCGCACGCTCTACCGCAAGCTGCGCCGTGACTCCACAAGCCCAGAACACTGGGATCTCATCTGGGCGCATCTGCGGTGGCTTCCCATTAAACAATGGCCTTTCCAGGTCGCTTATTCCGATCAGCTCAGGCGCACTGATATGGATGGGTGCGCCATGGACGCTCGGAAAGCGCGACGTGATCTGGATCGCCCTTACGGCCTGTGCGGGAACAAGCGGTCGCATCGTGACGATTATCTTTCCCGCAAACGCGCCGACCGAGAATGTGTCAATGTTGGTCTGATACATGACCACGTTGTCACCGCGAGCCACGTCACGCAGCGACACACCCGACTCCATCAGCGCATGCTCAAAGGAAAATGAACAACCCCAAACAAAAGCGACAAGATCGTCGCGCCACAGGTGTTTGATATCGGTCGGCTCCTCGACCACCTTACCATCGCGAAACACCGTGTAGCGCGGAACATCGGTACGAATGTCCAGGTCTTCACCCAGCATCGGCAGATAAGGATCGCCCACACCCCCGATGGCGATAAGCGGGCAGGCTTTCGGGTTGCGGTGGCAGTACGTAGCAAAGTCGAGCGCGTATTCCTGTGGCAGAATGCATAGGTTTCCCTGGACATACCCTTGGGAAAAACTGGATGTATATCCCGCATACTGACCGGTGCGAAACAACAAGCGAGCCTCATGGGCGCTTAGAGACAGCGTTGCGGGCTCGGAGGCGGGAGGTGATGTGCTCATAGCGTAGTCGTCTGGGAAAAATTCCTGGTGATGTTATCTTTCAGGTTCTTCATGTTCTAGCCTACACATCTCTTTAGCAAATCGATCTTCTCCTTAAAATAGTCCCCGCTAAATCGCCCCTCAGCCGTGGCGAGCTCAAGGATCGTCTGCTTCCGGCCCACGTCGAGTATCTGAAACAGCTTTGCCAGCTTGGACAATTCATAGGACAACAATCGAGTTATGCACCTTGATGTGTATTCCAGGTTGTGCGTTGCAAGAAGATCGGCGAACTCCTCAAAGCTGGCGAGGCTGGACTGATTAATTGCGTATTCAATTTCTGGTTCAGCTTCAGCAATTTCTCGGTCGATCGCCAGAATATAGAGCCAGCAAATCTGTGGCGGATCCACTTTGGCAAAGCCCTGCTGCATGTAGCGCTGCTGCGTCCCGGTAACTTTGATATCGTTCACGAAAAGAATTGATCGTCCGCGAAAGTCGCGCGGTTCGATTAATGGCTCGGGCGACTGCTCGTAAAGCTGGGTTCTTTCTTGCTGCGTAAACCTGCTGTAATTGTGGTACTTATTCAGGGACTCCGAATCCTTAATCTCCAAGTCATCTGTTCCGACACGAAGATGTACGAGGGACAGCGTGATGGAGTCTGGCAGCTTGTTCTTTAGATCTTCGTAAATATACGAACACAACAAATTGGGAGCCCCTGGGAGAACGTTGTAAGCTGGGCCTGTCATGACCCAATCAGTGGGTCCCGGAAGAGATTGCGTGATGATGTCCTCTGCCAGTCGTGACAGTTGAGCACCATAATAGTCGACGCTTTCAGTGACCCCCAATTTTAGACGCGGGTAATGGCCGAAAAAGTCATCGCTATAGTCGATCGGCAACTTCTCTATTATGCGGAGCGAACGGAGTGACGTTTGTTGGGTGGTCGTCAGGTTCTCTCTCCCTACCTGAATAAAACGCCTTCGCATTCCATTGATCGGCCAATAATAGTCGGCAACCTTGAGTGCAGATATCGCCACATTCTGGAGTCCGAGATAAACGCCATCGGGCTTTTAAATGGCATCATACGCGCACACTGACTCCGAGCACAATCTATTGGTCGTGATGGTCGTGATATAGAATAGATGCCCGTAGTGTCGTTCGCTATCGGATATCTCTCCGATCAAGCTGGTTCCCATAAACGATCCGGAAAGGCAATGGACGACCGTGCGTTATCACCGTTGGCAATTCTACATCCACATCCTTTTTCCAAGTAGTAGATCAGTTTGAAGAGTGGCAGGGGCGTCCCGCCCGTGAATCGCGCGCAAGATGCGCGTGCCACCATCAAACTGACCACTACCTTCTTCCATCATGCCTGGCCAGAGTAGTTCTTTCTGTTTCGTATGACCTGACGAGTTGCATCTGCTCCTGGAAACCGTCCAGATTTTGAAAACCATTCAATATCGCTAGTTCCAGCAATCGTGTTCTGCGCTTCCCATTGAGTGCCCGCAGGACTTGGTCAAGTTCCGCGATGCTCAAGTGCATCAGCCGTTGCACGCATTTGCCAGTGAATTGAATTTGTTCGCGGGACACCATTCGTAAAAGATCCTCGAACGCGGCGAAGTTGATTTGCCATTCTATGTTGGGCTTCGTCCTACCTATTTCCGGATCGACGACGATTACATACAGCCACCTGACGCAGGCAGCTTTGGCACGCTCAAAGTACTTTTGCATTGCCTGTTGTTGTGCGCCAGTGACGCACATGTCGTTGACGAACAAAATTGGGCGTCCGTGAAAATCAGCGTTACGAACCATGCGCCGGCGTGATCGCTCGCGTTCGGTCACGCGATCGGCAAAGTCCAGTTTTGCATAGTCCTGCGACTTGGTCGGATCTTTCCAATCGATCGAGGCGGTCGACTCACTATCGTGCTGGATATCGATCAGGGAAAGCTCTTTGGAAGCGCGCATGTCTCGCTCCCGCAGGTACAAATCAAACAACTCCCAACACAATAAGTTGGCGGCGGCCGGTGTCTGGGCCGTGATCGCCGGCGCCGTCAATATCCAGCCGGTATGTTCCGAGTCACTTCCGATTAGCCTCTGCACCAGCGGAAGCAGCAACCGGGCGTAATGGCGGACGCTCTTGGTGACTCCAAGTTTGAAAGCGGGGTACTCTCCGAAAATCGCATCGCTCGGAGCAATCGGAATTTCGCTGACGCAGTGCAAGCAAGTGATATCGGTGCCGTTCATCTACTCCAGCGAATTCGGTGTGGTCATTAAAAAAACTCGGGAGCACGGTGCGCGTGTGCTCCCAAGCCGGTTGGGCTTCGTACGTTGCTAGTATCTAAAGTTCGGGTTGCGGTGGATCAACGCTCGCCTCGCGCCCGCATTTCTTATCGCTTCCTCTAGCGTATTAGCATTGTTCTGGATCGTATCCACATTGAACCCTTGTTGGCCGGTACTCAGAAGGAAGCTGAAATCTCCGCCCTGTCCCTGCGCTGCGCCATGACAGCCCATGCAGCCGCCCATTGAATATTCGGCGCCACTCGCTGTGTCATTTACATTCAATTTGTTCCTTACGTTCGGTTCCGGCTCGAAGCTGGGATTTGGACTCAAACCGCCGCGGAACAGTTGAATGCCCGCCTGACTGCTTTCGACGACTATGTTCGCCAGATAATAGTCCTTCGTGGTTTCATCGCTGGTCGGTATTGCCTGCACGCCCGTCAGCCGGTAGTACTGCCAAACGAAGTTATTGCCCAGACCCAGAGCGTTGATCAAGTCCATTACCTGCTTATTGACGCTAGTGACGTCATCGTTCCCTGTCGGTGGTAGAGTTACGGGAATCTGGATCGGGGGTGCGGGCGGCGTCGACGTCGTCACCTTGCCCGGCTCCGGATAGAAACCTGTGCCGTTCGGCGACGTGTACTGTTTACCGTTCGGCCAGGCCAACGGCTTGTTTACGTCAAACACTCGTGTGGGATTTGTGGTGGCGGTGAAAGTCGAAGGATTCTGCTGGGGACTCGGTTGGGTGCCGGGCGCCGAATAACCCTTCGGATCCACAGCAAAATAATAAGCACCGTACTGGTATCCCAGTGGTGTGGGCAGGGGTGTCGGTGTTGCCGGTGGTGGCTGATCCAGGCCCGGGTATATCGTTTGGAAGTAGACGCCTGTTTGCTTGTTGGTTACTTGATTCACGTAATCATCCACTTGCTCAAAAGTAGCGAAGATAAAGCTGGGATAGTTTTTCGTCTTGTGAATTATGTGCAGCCCGATTAGCGCATACTGTCCGTTTTGTGCCACCGGATTGTCGATTGTTCCGCTATAAGTGATGACGTTGGCGACGTGGTAGCGGTACAGTTGGCTCGGGTCAATACTGGCGACGGGCCGCCAGGCTGCCTTGATTTCGATCGAGCCGTCATAAAGGTTTGCGGTTTTCGGCAGGGGAAAGTTGTTCGCGACGTACTGATTTTCCAACTGGTTGGCCTTCGCTTCGAACAGCACCTCGAACGCTTGCCCATTTACCGGAAAAAACAAATTGTTCTGAAAGATCTGACTGGCCTCATCCAGGTTATTGAACAATGTGTAGTCGGCGCCGGGGGACGGTGAGGGCTGCGGAGTGTAGACGTACGTAGGAATTGAGTCCCATGGTTGTGGAGGCAGCACCCCTGGAGTTGGCGACGCGGTGGGGTTCGCCGGAAACAGCTCAGAGCGATGATGATACGTCTCCCAGACTAAGGGATACGTCGAACCCGATCCTCCCATTACCGAACTGAATGAGCCTCCAGGCACGCCGCGTGTCGGACTTGGCTTGTTCGGCGAAACGAGCGCGACAAACTCGAGCCAAGCGAATTTGGCTGCTTGCGCGTGATCGATCACGTTGTTCGCAGACCGATAAAGATCGCTCGGTATTAGAGGTGTCGTCGTGGTCAAGTCGGCTTGCGTAATTTGCGTCGACTCAGTGACCGGGGGGCCGAAAATATTTGGCGGCACGTTCTCCTGTCTGAGCGCCGATGATACGGGGCGAGAAGGCGCGTTGTATGGAGCCGTTGAAGGCCGGGAGCAAGAGATAGCTACAGCGGCAACAAATAATCCAATAGCCAAAAGCGTAGTTAGTTTTGTCTTCATTTGCGCATTCTTTTCCAGTCATAGTGAGAAATACAAGTGTCGATTTGGTGTCGATCTGGTGACGCTCGGCGAGCGCGAGGTAACTGCTTCACACTACTACCAATCTCGAAGTGCTTCCTCCAGACTCCTCCAACGCCAGTGACAGCCTGTCGTCTTTCGCTTTCGATATCGATCGAGATCTTTTTCGAAATTTCTAGTAGTGCGGATACCATCTGCGGATAAGATAAGATTTTGCAGCTTGCTTGCTCTCACGTTATAGAGTTCGGCGAAATCATCGGCGGGGATTTCAAAATGATTTCGCAGTGCCTCGCCAACGCCGTGCCCCGTTGACTCTTGCAAGTACATACGAAGCACTAGATGAAATACCGACATGTCCCGTCCCAGGTGCCGTTGATGAATGCCTGCCGGCAGCGCTTCAAAACCTTTGCCGGCGAGGCGACGTAGATTGCGATCCACCAGGAATCCGCCCAGGTCGCGGTGCCAGAATCGCTTTGTGGGTTTTCCGTTCCGCAATTCCATCAGGATGTTCTGCTCATGCATTTCGCCAACGAGGCCTTCTGTCATTCCGAGGAAGTAGGCTTGGTAGATCAGCGGCGTAAAAATAAACTCGTCAACCCAGGCCGTGGGTTCAAGTCCACTCAATGTGACCAGATCCACAATCCTTGGACGCTTACCGTTCGGCGAAGCAATCAAGCTAAATAGCGGCACGATCTCTTCCCGTGCGCTAAGCTGCCTGGGTGTGTCCCGGGCCAGAAGCCCGGCATTGGTTTGCTTATGCACCAGCCCAACCGGGTCATCAAGTAAAAGAATTCCCTGGTGCTCTAATTCCGCTTTGGGAACCCCGGCAAGCAGCGAAGACATACCTACGCTTCGCCTTATTTCGTCGAGCCTAACGTTTCGATTCAGACCGCCGATCCAAACATTAACTGAAGCCTTTACCGCGAAAGGCGGAATGTTGGATCGCGGACTCCATACCGGAAGAGATCGGTGAGATGCCATCGGCGTTGCCAGGAATCTCGGACTTCTCCACCTTACGCCCTTCAGGTCGCGATTGCAGAAATACTGCACGGACAAGGGGTGAACTAGATTGGAGTAGTATTCCGAACTGGAGCCCGAAAAGTACCAGGGTACGGGGCGGGTCGGCTTTTGAAGCAAGCGGAAGTCGTCCCTCGGTGCTTCGAATTCCGGTAACCAAAACACCGGTTGCAGTTCTGGCCAGAAATCAGGCGGGACTGAAGTAGGCTGGATCGGGTAATCGCCTTTGCTTATCGTACGATCGTTGAGTGTTTGTTCCTGATGAATCCACTTCACCGGATCCGGGTAATTCAAACTGAGTTTCTTCAGCGCCGCTCGTGCTGCCGCGCGTGATCGCAAATAATGTTGGGGATTAGCGTTTGGTATTTTGCCCCTCATCATTCGCACACCCGATACTGCAATTTCCCGCGTCGCGTCATGTTCTTTTGAGATCAAGCCGGCTCGGCATGAATCGACATTATTTGATTTTGGGAAGTTCCGACCGGCGGAGCCGTTCATCTGGAGGGCTCAATATAACCGTACCAGGCAGCCTGTGGCGGATCCTGCAGAAACGCTCGACTCGCTCTCGCGTATATCTGGTTGCCCCAGTCATAGTGCCAGAAGACCTTCGCCGTTTCGTTAAGCAACCCTTCCTGGGTCATGGCCCAATTCAACAGCCGGCGGTTCTGTAACCTGACATCGTTTTCGTCAATGTGTCCCGCTGCCAGTTGTCGTTCAAAATAGTCGCCAACGTTCGCTTCAACGTCCTCTTCAAAGAGCGCTCCCATCTCGAGCAGCTCTTTGGTTACGGAATCTCGCAGCGTCAAATCCACTGCCGCCCCGTTGGTATGCGCCGGCCAAGTACGGGAATCGGCCTCGTCGAAGGCCACTGGATCGACTATGAACTGTCTCGCGTAGGCCCCGTGTTCCTGCTCACTGCCAGTTGGGTTTAACTGCTTCGCTTTTCTGTAAAAGAAGTTCCACAAGCCCTGCTGGCAAGCAACTGAACGATGACCATCGAGCACGAACAACTCCGCCTCGAACGGCCGGAGTAACTCGTTGACGCGGGCAAGTTTTTCGGCCACCGATTTTCGCAGCCAAACGTCTTGTCGGCTGCCCTCGATCGACCTGCCAAACGGCGGATTTTTGCCATCGGTCTTTGCGTAGTAGCTCTCAAACGCAACGCCAACCGACTCCAAAGGGATCAGCGGCTCGCGACCGCGCGGATCATTTTTATCAACCGGAATCTCCGAATACGGGCTGGAAAACATTTGCGGCGAGGTGATCGGGACTTGATGATCAACGCGCATCCTGCTTCGTGTCATGAGGCCCTCCGTGGTTGTCGCAAGCTGCTGGACAACCGCACTATTTACTAATGACCATCGCCTTGCTGCTGGCAGTTATTGTAGAGTTTCCCCCGGCCGGCAGGCAAACTATCGGAACCGTTATCTCCCGGTGACCGTTCCGTTCTGCAATTGAGTTTATCGCGTGACGGCTCGCTGATCGGCGGCTACCAAGGCCCACGCCGTCTGGCGCGGATACGCGGGCGAGTTGTACGATCGAGTCGAAAGGATAGAAGTTTTAATCGCTCCTCTTCCCGCTGATTCGCGACCCCCGCACGTTGCATTATAATCTAATCTTTGTTCTAAACTTGCATTCATCCTGCGGCGGTCGCTTTAGTGACCGAGTGGGTACGGCTGGATTCCGATCCCATCCAGCCTCGCTGCGGTGAATTATGGCGTTCTCGAAACGAAAACCATCCGAGGCACGCAGGAGCGACTGCCACGACCAACTGGCCGGACGCTGGGTCAGCGACCCTTATCGCTGGATGGAAGAGGACACGCCCGCCTTGCGAACGTGGGTGCTGGCGCAGCACGAGTACACGATGGCCCGACTCACGTCCCTGCCGGCTCGCGAAGGTATCCGCCGACGTTTGGAGGAGTTGATGCGCACGCCCGCCATGGGCACCATCACCAAAGCTGGAAAGCGATACTTCTTTCGCCAACGTTTCGAGGACCAGGAAATCTCGGCGCTTTATTGCCAGGACGAACCGCACGGCGCACCGCGGCTATTGCTTGATCCGAATGAGCTGAGTTCCGACCGCACAATCACGCTGGCGGACACGCACCCATCTCGCGACGGCTCGCTGATCGCATACCGTCTGTCCTTTTCCGGAAGCTCCCGCATGTCGCTCTACGTAATGGACGTCGACAGCAAGGAAGTGCTGCCAGACGTCATTCCCGGCGACGTAAATCCGGTCGCGCACGCATGGCACACCAAGAACCGAGTTGCGTGGCTGCCTGATAACAGCGGCTTTTACTATACGCGCTGCCACCGCGACGCGCCCGCCGGAGAGGCGCGATTCCATCATAAACTTTACCTACATCACCTTGGTGATGATTGGCGCGACGACACGCTGGTGTTTGGCGAACACCTTAAGCGAGAGCAAACGCCATACCCGCAGCTATCGTCCGATGGCCGCTATCTGATTGTCGTGGTGCAGGATGTGTCGGGCGCCGCGCCGTGCTCGCAACTGTATCTTCTGGATCGCGAGGATCCGGAACGCGGCTTCCTTCCCGTCGTTCGAGGGATCGAGGCGTTTATCAGCGCCGCATTCCATCGAGACAGGCTCTACATCCAGACAAATTACCAGGCGCCGTTGGGCAAACTGACAGCGATCAAGCTCGCGGATATTGCCACCGGCGAGTTCGCTGCCACAACCGTGATCCCCGCCGGATCGCATCCTCTCGGAGCCTGGACGACGGTCGGAAACTACCTCTTTGTCGAGACCATCGAGGACGTCTCGTCACGGCTGCGCGTGTATGACCTGGCGGGAAAGCTCGTCAAGCAAATCGAACTGCCCGGCATCGGCAGTATCAACGCCCTGAGCGCAGAGCCAGAGTCGGAAGATCTGTTAATTTCGTTTTCGTCCTTCTTGATGCCCAGAGCCGGGTATCGCATGGATCTCGAAACCCTCGAGTACACGCTTCATCATCAACACGAAGTGCCATTTGATCCAGAGGTGTTCGAGATCGAACAGGTTTGGTTTGAATCGCTCGACAAGACTCGGATACCGATGTTCCTGCTTCATAAGAAAGGTATCGAGCGCGACGGCAGGAATGCTGCGGTAGTCCATGGATATGGCGGCTTTGGTGTCAGCCTCTTGCCCGCGTTTACGGCACACGTGATTCCACTCCTTGAACGTGGCGGAATCTATGCAATCGTCAATGCGAGAGGAGGGGGAGAGTTTGGCGAAGAGTGGCATCGGGCCGGCATGCGCGAGAATAAGCGGAACGTCTTCGATGATTTCATCGCCGCCGGCGAGTGGCTCATTGCCGAAGGGTACACGCAGGCCTCAAGGCTGGGTTGTTTTGGGTGGAGTAACGGTGGTTTGTCGGTCAACGCCGTAGCGGCACAGCGTCCGGATCTATGGAAGGCGGTGGCCGCCGGCGCGGCGGTTACCGACATGGCCCGCTTTCACACGGCCTACGGCGGTCAGCATTGGGTCGCCGATTACGGTTCACCAGAAGATTCAAATGACCTCGACTTCCTGATGCAATACAGCCCCTATCACACGCTGCCACAAAAGATCGAGGCCCCCGCAATACTCACTGTGGCTCCCGACAATGACGACCGCGTCGCTCCCTGGCACAGCTACAAAATGCACGCTGCATGGCTTAACGCAAATGTGTCCAAGAGTCCGATCCTCTTGCGCCGAGAAGAGCAAGCCGGGCATCGGGGCAGCCCCGTAGCGAGCAGAACCATCGCCCGTTATGCCGATATCTGGGCGTTCTTTTTCTGGCAACTCGGCCTCGACTGAAGCGGCTCCTTAGTCACGCGTGGTTCTTCGCAATTGCCGCGGACCGGAAATCTACTCGCGGCTTTGTTCTGACCTGGCGAAACGCCAAACCGATTTTCTAGCGGGATCAGCGGGCCTCTTGGACCAGGAGCGATAAAAGATGTGA
>QHXE01000677.1 GCA_003222835.1 Acidobacteriota bacterium
CGGCGTGGTCATGCCGCTGTAGTAGGAGGAGTAAAAAAATGGAAACACAGACATTCACCTTGGTAAGTTCGACAACACTCACATCGGCGGCTTTTGGAGCTATCTCGAAAGAAGCAGCGGACATCACCTCGGCGGTAAGACTGCAAAACCCTCCGCACGCGCCATCGCGATAGCACTCGCCAATCGATAGCTTGTACCTGTGCAAACTTTGCAAAAGGTCGGGCTATTCACATTTACGTGGGCAGCAACTATTGGGTCAGTTGCGGCCACGCCAAGTGGGAAAGACGGAATTCTTCCGGAACTGCCACAAGCAACTACGCCGGTCACGCTGATGGCAGCGACGGATCCGGCGATTGGAAAATCCGAATTTCGTTATCAAGGCAACAACACGCCCCCTGTGATTCGGATCCAGCCGGGGAGCACTCTCAACGTGGAATACAAGAATGAACTGGCCGCGCGATCGAAAGAAGATTGCCTCGGGCATCCGTGCATGCAGATGACCAATCTGCATTTCCACGGACTACATGTCTCACCGAACGCGCCGCAGGACGATGTGCCGGACATGATGGCCTCCCCCGGGGAGACATTGCATTATTCAGTCCAGGTGCCACCGCAGCAACCTCCGGGACTCTATTGGTATCACACACACTCACACGGGGAGAGCTACGTTCAGGACCTGGATGGAATGTCAGGGGCTATTGTCGTCGAAGGCATCGAACGTTACGCGCCCGAAGTGCGTGGCATGCGGGAGCGGATCTTGGTGTTGCGGAATTTTGTGTTACCCGCTGGCGCCAGCGAGCGAAAAACCGTGATGGAATCGGTCGCAATGCAAACCACCCAATGCGGCACCGCATCTGAAAAGCCAGAGGCGGCTTTCACCGTCAACGGAAGTCTCCGCCCGAAGATCGACATCGCACCCGGCGAGCGCCAGTTTTGGCGAATCGTGAACGCAAGTCCAGATTTGTATGCAGATTTGGAATTGGATTCGGAATCACTCGAGGTCGTGGCCCTTGATGGCATGCCTTTCGCCTACCATGACCCGTCGATCCGCACGCTATCGATGAGCCACGTTTTGCTTCCACCGGCCGGGAGAGTGGAAGCGATTGTTACCGGGCTGTCAGCGGATTCGCATGCTGCGCTGCGCACACGCTGCTTCGATACCGGCCCAGATGGCGATTCCAATCCCGCAATGGTGCTGGCGGATATCGTTTCGGCGCAGCCCCCAAATGTCCAAAAACGGCCTGAACTTGGCGGATCACCCCTTTACGTAACCTTTTCGCCGACTACCCTCAAACGCGTCGAAGCCAGCGAACCGCAATTCGTTGTTACCTTTACTGAAGACAAACAGGGCTTCTACATAAATGGCCAGAAATTCGAAATGAATTCCGGCCCCATGCTGACGGTAGATGTGGGTTCACTGCACCACTGGCGTGTAATGAACCCAACCCGAGAGGTCCATCCGTTTCACATTCATCAAGTCCATTTCCTGGTATATGCCGTCGGCGGAAATCGGGCGAAAGATCCAGTATGGCTAGACACCGTGAACGTCCCCTATGGCGGCTCTGTGGATCTGGTTATGGATTTTACTGACCCAATCATTCGCGGCATGTCGCTCTTCCATTGTCATCTGCTAAAGCATGAGGACAAAGGGATGATGGCGAAAATCCTGTTCCGATAAGGTCCAAAGCAGTAGCATTCAACAATCGATAACTTTGCCGAAAAATGAGCGCGCCCCGTTAGACAATCCTGACCATGAAAATATTAACTAAACTATTGGCAGCTGTCATCGCGTGCAGTTTTGCTGCGAGCATAACAGTTCAAGCAGGGACTCACGCCGATAGCGATCAACCGAGCACCGACCCTGACTGGTCGGAGTTGATCGCGAGCATGGACAAAATGCACGTGGCTATGGGCGCGATAAAGCGATTCGGCAACAGCGATGTCGATTTTGTCAGATTGATGCTTCCGCATCATCAGGCTGCGATCGACATGGCAAAAACCCAACTCGTGTACGGCAAGGATGCGCAAATGCGCAGACTCGCGCAGGAAATCATCACCGATCAGCAATCAGAAATTCAGTTCATGGAGCGTTGGCTGAAACAGTGGGAGTCTGTTCATCCGACTGGAAATCATACACCCGCTCCTGATATCAAGAAGGATAACTAATATGAAAATAATCCGTTGGTTCTTGTCTCTCTGTTTATTGCCGTGCGCAATGGCACAACAGGCGCCCTGGGCGCGGCAAAACATTCCGGTCTCCAGTCATGATCGCGTTTACACGGCCGACCAAACTTCCAACACGATTTCGGTGATTGATCCAGGCGAAAACAAATTGCTTGGTGTGATCAGACTGGGCGACCCCGTGCCTGGAGCGCTGAGTCCGCTTTACAAAGGACAGCTTCTCGTTCACGGACTCGGTTATTCGCCCGATAGCAAAACCTTGGCTGTCGTTTCAGTCGGATCAAATTCCGTAACGCTGATCGACACAGCTACGAACAAAGTTAAAGGCACTGTTTACGTCGGCCGTTCACCTCATGAGCCCTTCTTCACTCCGAACGGACGTGAGTTGTGGGTGACTGTGCGCGGCGAGAACTATGTGTCAGTGATCGATCCTGCGCAGATCAAGGAGACGCACCGTATCAAACTGGCCAACGGTCCCGGTATGACCATGTTTGGGCCTGACGGCAAATATGCCTTCGTGTGCTCCAGCTTCACGCCAGAGCTCGCGGTGGTCGAAGTCGCGTCGCATAAGATCGTCAAGCGATTACCGCAAGTGAGTCCATTTTCGCCGAACATCGCAGTCACTCCGGAAAATGACGAAGTGTGGATCACGTTGAAAGACGTCGGCAAGGTGCAGATCTACAGCGCGAAGCCGCCGTTTGACCAAAAAGCGGTATTGGACACCGGGCCGATCACGAATCACGTGAACTTCGCAAACAATCGCAACGGGAAATTCGCGTATGTGACCGTTGGCGGCGCGAACGAAGTTAAGGCGTTCCGAAGAGGCGCCACGCCGGAATTGGTTGCGACCATTCCAGTAGGTGAACTTCCCCATGGAATCTGGCCGTCGGGCGATGGCTCCCGAGTTTATGTCGCCTTGGAAAACGGCGAACACTGCGTTGCGATCGATACAGTAACCAACAAAGTCATCGCTAACATCCCGATCGGACAAACGACGCAGGCTCTGGTTTACGTGCCGAACGCGGTTCCTAGCGGTTCGGGAGCGGAAAATCTGATGCCGCTTGGCGCCGCTGCAAACACAGCGCGGCTGCACTTAGAAGCGGGCGGAACCGCATTGCCAGATGCCGAGGCATAGGTAGCAGTAAATTCACTCGGTCTGTTGGATCTTATTCAGATCGCAGCGAAAGGACTTGCTCCTCAAACGACGTATCAGGTCTATCTGGCAGAATCCAATCACCCGCCCTTCGGTAAGCTTGAGCCGCTTGCTGTTCTCAAAACAAATCCCGACGGCGCAGGCATCGTTCAGGCAATCGGGCCGTTGAAGGCGCTCGCGGGCCATGATCAACACTCACCGGCGTCGAAACAGTTTCTGGTCGTCACCGACATTAAGGATTCGTCGCAGGTGGTATTGCGGCAAACCAATGCCGGCGAAATGAAGCCCGCAGATCCACAATGAATATGTCCGGTCTAACGACAATACGGAGTCATTTCGCCTGTTCCGATAGTCCGGACACGAAGGCGTTTCAATCTTCCATCTCAAAGGAGGGAGTGAGGATCACTCTTAAGAAGGACCGCAAAATCTCGCGGATGCGCCATGGCTGCGAACCCGCAGCGTAACGATCTTAAGATATGAAAAAGTTTAGATTACTGAGCTTAATAGGTATCACCTCGCTCGCGCTCGCTCACGCAGGATGGGCAGCTGGCCACGGCGGGGGCGGAGGCGGCCACGGTGGAGGCGGTGGTGGTTTCCACGGAGGAGGTGGCGGTTTTCACGGCGGCGGTTTTGCTGGTGGGTTCCATGGCGGAGGCTTCCGCGGCGGCGCTTTCGACGGCGGTAGTGGTTTCCGTGGGGGACGTTTCGGCGGACGCGGTTTCCACGGCGGTGGTTTTCGTGGTGGCCGTTTTAGTGGGCGCAACTTTCGCCATCACGGATTCTCTAACGATGT
>QHXE01000678.1 GCA_003222835.1 Acidobacteriota bacterium
GAATCCTGATCTCAACCTTGGTCGCTTCGCCCCACATCCACGAATTGACTACGAGTTCTACGAAGAATTGCGCCGCGTCGGTGTACTGGCGCCCCAAGGTCTTGATGATGCTCTTGTGCGTGGAGACTCGTAACTCATCATCTACCATAGAATGGACCGTTCTAGTTGGATGAGCGTGTCTCCTAGTAGCCAACGCTGGAATCTCTTGTCGCATGGAATCTCGGCCGGATAATGGAGTGATGTAACCCCTCTCAACAAAGCATGGGAATCAATAGAACCTGAGTGGCTTAGCGTCAAGACTCTGTTACGATGCTTTAGAGTCGTAGCCTCGACTCAAACCCACAAATCATCGCATTCTATTTTGACGCCAGCCTGAGTGACCAGCTCACTCATCTCTTTGTACAGTCTCTCCGAGGAAGCGACAACTTCTTCCCGAGTAGTCGGGACGAACCCTGACATCTTCTCGACAAGCTCCTTGAAATCCTTAGGTTTAGTTCGTAAATCGAAGACGATCTTCCAGAGCCAGCTTGTCGTCGTTACATATCTTCGATTCAAGAGAAGGACTATTCTTGCAGCGTCCTCAGCAAGCATGCGCCCTCTCGATAATATTCCGACGGTGTCGTTTGTCCGTATCGCGTTCTTCAATACAGCCATGGACTCGGTCATCATCATGAATGATTTTCGAATCGCTTCGACAGAGCCCGTTTTGTCATTCTTCGCGACCGCGTCATCGAGCTTTCTGAGCCATCTATGTCTCTCGTAAAGTGCGATTCTATTTCTGTACTGGTCCGCCTCCCAAGGCCAGTTGTCAGTAAACCGTTCGGCGGCGTTCAGAATGTTTGTTGACTTGAGATATTCAATCTCTACGATTAGTCCGCGGTAAAGATAATATTTCATTGGAATCTCAGCCCGATCACGAACTACAACGATCAGTTCCAAGTCCGAAAAGGGACGGTCTAGTTTCTTCGAGGTCGAGCCACAAACATAAACTGCTCGAACATCATCACCATATTTTCTGACGACACGATCTGAAATGAGGCGTGCGATCCTCAACCTTTCTTCGTGAGTAAACTTTCGAAGCTTCGGAAACAAGACGATACAGTCTTTATTCTTGGAAGACCGGAAAAAAAATGCTTTCTCTACCCTGAAACAGGGAATGAGAGTTTTCAGTTGTCAAATCCCATCGTTCTCAACGATAAGACCTCTCGAACTTTGACCCCGACATCTCCCCGTTCGACTTCGACCGCACGCGTTCAAAGGGAAACAACTGAGGAAAATCACTGACAGAGGAGGCTCGTGGAATCTCTCCACGAAATTTACGGTGTTAGGTCTCGGTCCGGCCAGTACGTGGCCTCGGAGTTCTTCCGCTTCTACCGTGCCCTAGACTATGTTAGTCTATAGGAAGGCAAAATCGCGGAACGATCCTGTTTGGACGAAATGTGAAAACTGAGGTGCAATCGTTTCTCACCCAGCACTAAGGAGAATACTGCCTTCTAGCCCTTCGAATATCTTCTCGTTGATCTGTTTTGGCGGCACAGCCAAAACTCCGATAGAAATGCCTTTCTCGATTGATCAACTCAAGATCGGTTTGGCCGTTTTTTTTGGGACATCGGGTCGGGTTTTCCGGTCGGAGAACCATGTGATCATCCCGCAAGAGCTTTAGCAAGGAGTTTGATGAGCGCGATGTAGAAGTTTCCCTGCAAGGGTCTCAAGAAAGGTCCCGAATCGAAATAGGGTCTAAGAACCCAGGCCATTTGTGTTCCCACGAAGATTTGGACCAGGAGACTGAGTATGAACGCGTTTGCCCATCTAGTGTTTGTGTGAATGCTCTCCATGCCTGAGAACTGGTACGTGAGGCCGGCGGCTCCAGCGATAGTGAAAATTCCCACGTTCAGTAGCACAATGAACGAGTATGTCGAAAAACCCTGGCCGGGTGTGGTGAGAATGAAGAATAAGTCCACCGGGACGAAGGCTAGCAGCACAATGCTCATTATTGCAAAGCTTGAAACAAGCACAGCGGCAGTCTGCCGAAGACTAACGTCTCCACCAGAGAACGCGTCGAGAACGTAGTAGGTTGGGAGTGCTACGTAGAGACTGATTAGCAATAAGAGTGGTATCTTGATGACGTTGTATAGGATTTGAAGACCGCCAGGGAGAGCACCCATGGTCGCGCCGTAAATTGCCGCGAAGAATATTGTGCAGAGGTTCGCGTTTAGAAGGAACCTGTTGAGATTCTGGCCGCCTTTGATACTAGCAAAGACATCTCTTCTTCGCCTGAGAAGATCCTCAGCTACTTTCAGAAACTCAACACGGGACAAGGCCTTGACTCAATGCTCACTGAAAGCACTATTAGTCCTTGCCCAACAACCTAGCTTGTGCAATCATGCCTGAAATCAACGAGGTACGAGGAGAATACTCTACCTGTGGGGTTAAGCTTGTTTGCTAGAACCTCAAGAGGTCCGCGAAGAGACAACGAGACAAGAATTTCCCAGAAACAAGCTCAATGACCTTTCAGGAAGAGACTGGATCAAGTTCACAAAGTCATGGTTCGTCCATCGGCCCGAGCCCCGGGGAGACCGAAAGATTAGACATCCAGCTTCATTTCCAGAATCCCTAGTCAAAGACTTCGTTTCTTTTTTTACTAGGAAGGGCGAACTAGTAGTTGACCCGTTCGTAGGAACCGGAAGCACCTTGGTGGCCGCACTGGAAACGGGTCGCTCAGGAATAGGATTCGAGATTGTAGAAAAGTACGCCGAGATATCGAGAGAACGAGGTAACGGCTGACTCGGCTAAACTGTCCAAGGTTTGGGGAGAGAATGGTTTCCCTCCTGCTGACTATTGCATTACATCTCCTCCCTACTGGAACCAGCTGAGAAAGAGTCACATGCGACAGAAGGGTCGTGTGGAAAAAGGTCTAGACACGGTGTATAGTGACGATCCTGATGAGATCGGTAACATAGAAGATTATCAGGATTTCTTGCGCGCTTTGAAGCGCACGTTCGATGAGGTCTACAAGGTGATGAGACGGAAAGGCTACCTGACCATTATTACGAACAATGTGTTCAGTGATGGAAGAATGTTCCCGCTTGCCTTCGACCCGGTCTCAACGCTCTCCCAGGAACCCTTCGGTTGGACTCCGAAAGATGAGAAGGTGTGGTGTCAGGATGACAAGACGCTCCTTCCGTTAGGGGTCTTCAATGCGTGGGTCGGGAATAGGCATCATCAGTACTGCTTGATCTTCCGGAAAGAAGGATAGTATGACGATGGTTTGTTAGCATGATTGTGTTAAAGAAGGGGTAAATAGACGCGGAAATGTATACGAACTTGTAATGACTCCCGGCAGCTATGTGGTCGAAGTCATCGTTGAGAACAAGCCGCTAGCCCGAGACCCTGAAGGAGAGACGATACACCAGAATCTCATTCTGAAAGGCGGTTTCAACCAAGTAACCAGCGTCCGCGCGGGGAAACTCTTGCGGATGAATGTCGAAGCCAACAGTCCAGAAGATGCCCGCGCTATAGTCCGGAAACTTTCCGACGAACTACGAATCTACAACCCAGCAGCCCACACAATCCAGGTCCGAATAGTGGGATAACCCAGTAATGGTAAAGGTCGCAGTAATCCAATACCCGGGAAGCAACTGCGACCTAGACGCCCTAGAAATTCTCCGGGACGTAGTCAAGGCAAAGACAGATCTTGTCTGGCACAAGGACCTGACACACGACGATTATGATGCATACGTTCTTCCCGGCGGATTCAGCTACGGCGACTATCTCCGAGCGGGAGCGATCGCAGCCACCAGTCCCAGCCTCAGAATCGTCAAGGAAGCGACTGAGAGTGGCAAACCAGTTCTGGGAATATGTAATGGATTCCAAATATTGGTAGAGGCTGGACTCCTACCAGGAGCGGTGTTGCGTAATAGCTCACTCCGCTTCGTCTGCACATGGACTAGATTGAGAGTCGAAACCACACGCACGCCCTTCACGAAAAGGGCCAATGCAGGACAGGTATTGGAAATTCCAATCGCGCACAATGAGGGACGTTATTATCTCGATAAAGAACAAATTCCAGAACTGGAGAGAAACCAGCAGATAGTTTTCAGATATGTGAATGAAAAGAAAGAAGCTACAGAAGACGCTAATCCTAACGGATCAATCGACAACATCGCCGGCGTATGTAATCAGAAGGGCAATGTAATGGGCCTGATGCCGCATCCCGAAAGAGCCTCAATACCAGTATTGTCACTTGACAGCCAGACTGATGGCAGAGTCATCTTCGACTCTATGATGAGAAGGTTGCACGGGCCTGGAGCTTAGGATGAACTTTCACAGTTCACAGCTCAACGCTTCGTCAGCGGAAAACACAGCCTCCTCAACTGGATCATATGCCGGTGCTCCTCCCCCATCCGTGTTTGGGATCATCGTTGTAGGACTGCTTGCTGGATTAGTCGTTGGTCTTCTGGCTGGTCCAAACTTCACTCTGCAGGGTTTCTTTCTTGGTTTCGCCGGAGGAGCGTTGATAACCGCAGGTCTCTACTTTTACACATATCAGAGGAGCCGTCCTCCAAGATGAGCGAATCTGCCCGTTCCAAG
>QHXE01000679.1 GCA_003222835.1 Acidobacteriota bacterium
TGCAAGTGTCGCCATCGTCGTATCGCCCGGCGTGGTCATCGCCAGAGCGCCATGCGCAGCCCCGCATTCAACGGCCCACTGCGGCCCTTTGTCCATTAGGAAACCGTAGATCAAACCGGAAGCAAAAGAATCGCCGCCGCCGACACGATCGAAGATTTCGAGGTTCTCGCGTTTTTGCGCTTCAAAGAATTCACCGTCGCTGAAACAGATTGCGCCCCAATCGTTCACGCTTGCCGACTTCGCGTTGCGTAAAGTAGTTGCCACGACTTTGAAATTCGGAAACTCTTGAGTCACGCGCTCGATCATCTGCTTGAAATTGGCGACGTCGAGCTTCGAGTGATGCTCATCCAGGCCTTCGACTTCGAATCCGAGCGCGGCGGTGAAGTCCTCTTCGTTACCCAACATGACGTCGATCAGTGACGCCAATTCACGATTAACTTCGCGCGCGCGTTCCGGTCCGCCAATTCCCTTCCATAACGACTCGCGATAATTGAGATCATAAGAAATGACCGTGCCGTGTTTCTTGGCTGTCTCTATCGCTTCGCGCGCAACCTGCGGCGTCGTTTCGGAAAGCGCGCAAAAAATTCCGCCTGTATGCAACCAGCGCACGCCTTCTTCCCCGAAAATCTTTTCCCAATCAATGTCGCCGGGCTTTAGCTGAGAAACGGCGGTATGTCCACGATCAGAACAACCCAAAGCAGCGCGCCCGCCAAAGCCTCGCTCGGTGAAATTCAAGCCGTTACGCACACTGCGGCCCACGCCGTCATATTTGATCCATTTGAGATGCGACTGATCGACTGCGCCTTGATAAATCAGGTCCTGGACCAGGCGACCAATAGGATTATCTGCCAGCGCAGTTACGACCGCGGTGTCCATCCCGAAACAACGCCGCAATCCGCGCGCGACGTTGTACTCGCCGCCACCTTCCCAGACCTGAAAGGTGCGCGCGGTGTGAACGCGACTATCGCCTGGGTCAAGCCTCAGCATTACTTCGCCCAGGCTGACCAAATCCCAGCGACATTCTGACTTCGCCTTGATTTTCATTTTTCGATCTGCAAATGCATTACGAAGTGGACTGCCTTCGTGGGCATTGTAGTCGATATCGATAATTTTTGACCGCGCTCCTGACGCTCGCCTTTATCGACTGAGCCGGGAGGACCGGGCGCGGTCAGCGCATTCGCTTCCAGAGCAGCCTTCGATTCTTTTGGCTCGGAGATTTCAATAAGCAAGCTGATGCCCGCCGCGTTAACAACGAATTTATTTGCATCCTTCTTTTCAAAGTGATCGTCGACGTGCAATAGCGACGTTAGAACCGCTGGGTTCAATGTCTCAACTTCATCACGCACTGTAAAAGCCCCTGCCGATGTGTATTCAAACTCGCGCAAGAACCGTCTCAGGCCCAGCGCGGGATCGTAAGCTGTAGTCGCGTCGCCGCGTAGAACTACGCGATTGTCTTCCACCTTCACATCCACGATGCGAATTTTATCCAGCCGCTCGTAAGGTACACCAGCAAAGGCGTCGTGGCCTAAACCTTCTTTGGCTTGCCCCTTTCCGTTTACCAGCAAAGTATTGTGATGCTCGGTCATCGGCACGCCTTCGTAGCCGCTATCGCCAGTCAAATATCGTCCGCGCGCGAAAATGATAAAGCTGTTTGCGTCCGGATGCGCGTGGCCGTCCGATAGACGCCAATCCGGAAACTGTGGAAGCAGCGACGCAGGGTGATGTCCTTCGGGCGGTCCGCACTTGAAAGCAAACGCCGTAGCGTCCTTGGTCCAAT
>QHXE01000680.1 GCA_003222835.1 Acidobacteriota bacterium
TCGTATGGAAGTGTCCGCCGGGATGCGTGCGCGCGACCTCTTCGCCTTTGCTCGCGCGAGTCAAAGGCCCTTCAAAGACGTCGCCAAAATCGAATATGTACTGGCCGCTGGGCAACATCGAATGCGCCACATACTTGTGCATCTCACGAAAACCCGGAAGTTCGTACAAGTCTTCGCCTGTGGCGTGCGCCTGCGCGTCGAGGTAATGAACCAGCCAAGGCGTCGCGAAGATCCAATACTCGAAACCTTC
>QHXE01000681.1 GCA_003222835.1 Acidobacteriota bacterium
CGCTGATATGCAGACGCGTTCTGAGCAACGCTGAAAAACCTTCGTCGGCAAAAAATGCGTCGAGCACCGGGAGTGTCAACGGTTCTGCATTCGCAGCCTCCCCGTTGACCGGCGATGGCGAAACGCTCGCTGCCGGCGAAGCGGGCGGGCTCAAATTGTTGTTCGACTGATTACTCGGCACGGCTATACAGCCGGCAGCAGACAAGCCAACTAAAATCAAAACCAGATAGGGTAGACACCGTTTCATACTCGTTACTCCGCAAGCTGTCATTGGAATTGAATACGAATTCTTGTGGGTGCTTGCAATGAGTGTTCCTTCACAAGTGAGATACTACAACCCGCGGTTTTGAGGAAACGAAATTTGAGAAGAAAGGTTAGCTTGCACGATTAGCGAACGATGAAAAGTGCGCACCGTTCAATTGCTGAACGAAATGTTATCTCGGAACCCAAGCGATAAAAGGCGGCCCATCTTCACTTTATTTCTTGAGCAAAGTGTAGGGGTTGATGTTAACGCCCTGCCAATATTTTTTCGGATCAGAGACTACGGCAACCGAGAAATGCAGATGATAATTCCCTGCTCCGGCGTTTCCGGTATCGCCGACATAGGCGATAATTTCACCCTGCCTGGCTATGTGCCCTTCCGCTAAATCCTCGGCATATCGATCCAAGTGCGCGTAGTAAAATATGAATCGGCTGTCAGTGCTCAACTGATAAATGGTCGTGCCGCCACGATCGCTGTGAAAAAGTTTCAAGATGGTTCCGTCCGCGGCGGCGACCACGGGAGTTCCGAGCGGCGCTGGAATATCGATCGCGTCGTGAACCCGGCCTTCGGCACGCGCTTCAGAAAATGTATCGCGCAATTGATCGGGCCGCACACCGGTGACCGGAACAATCAAAGGTGGTGGCGCTCCGGAAATCGTGGGCGACGCTTGATTCGCGGATGACGGCATGCTTGCCGTCGGCGAAGGAAACGCTGGAGGCGACGCCAAATTGTTCTCCGCTGATCGTTCAGAAGAGTTCGCGGAAGTGACCTTGCCCGGTGATTCGCTTCTCGACCAGGTGATTGTTTGTCGATTACCGACCCGAGAGACTCGGTCGAGCCGCGCCACGAACGTAGCAATGGCAACGAGTGTCGCCACCAACGCAAGAATTAGTCGAGTACGCGGATGGGCCCACTTCATTCTGTTAATTTGCACCGGGCCACGACCACTCCGCGGTCGTTCCTTTTACTGACCCGATGCCATCACCTTGCCGATATTCTTTTCACGTGTAGCATTTGGATTGTCTGCCTGAGAGTGCAACGCCAATTCAGGGCAGCTTACGACGGGCTTGATCTATCACTTGCTTGATCGCATCGATCACAATCTGTGGCTGTTCACCCTGAATAAAGTGGCCGCTCTTTTCGACCTTGATATGTTTGCCGCCGGCCACTTTGCTTATCCACTCGTCATGTTTCTCCACCCAAACTTTTCTGGTTTCTGCTGACACGTTTTCGTCCTTCATAGCGGTCAGAAGAATTACCGGAATGCCGGCCGGAAGCTTGGCCCCGCGCGCCTGCTGAAAGTCCGTGTCGACCGCCGCGGATTCATCGCGGATTCCCTGAGACAACTTAGTTAACTGGGCCTGATCATCTTTCGGCTGGGCGATCTGATGCGATCGCGCCCAATCGTCGAACGCTTCCTGAGACGGGTCAATCAAAACCATTCCCGCCACTTCCTTTGGATACATGTCCGCGAACACGCGAATAAAGATTCCACCGAGAGAGTGCCCCACCAAAACATCAGGTGGCCGGATCCCCGATTTCTGCAAAGCAGTGTGAAGCTCCAGACCGATCTGTTTTGCCGAACGCGGTTTTGGCCCGGCTTCGGATTGCATGAGACCTGCGCGATCGTAGGAGACTGTGCGCGAGAACTTTGCGACGTCGCTCTGCACAGTGGACCATGATGCGATGCCGACGCCGAATCCTCCTTCGAAGACGACCGCGGGAGTGCCCTCGCCTCCGATGAGCATGGTGAGAGTGTGGCCGCCCGCATCTATCTTTTCTAATTTCAAAAGACTTGCCGCAGGAGTTTCACCGACGCGTTTGAAAGTAAGCGGAAAAGCCTGCCCCTGCTGCCTCCACTCGCCCACGATAAGCAAAGGATCATTTCCAACTTTGCCTTCGTAGGCGGCGCCCAGGGATTTCATCTCGAAGCGGAGGGTCGCGCCATTGACCGAGACAGTATCGATTGGCAGGCCTTTGGCTCCTTGATCGGGACTATCGAGATCGGCGTGGAGCGAGCCATCCCTTTCCGCGGCAATATGGAGGACCAGCCTGAGTTTGGCGACGCCCGCATCCAACGTCCCTTCCCACGTTCCGATAACATCGCGTGGCGAGAGAGCCGCCGGTGGCTTGTTCTGCTGAGCGGCCATTTTGCGAAACTCGCCGCCGCCAAGTGCAAGTACGCAACTGACGACGGCGAGAACCGAGCAGATCGCCGTTCGCTTCAAATTATCTGGTTGCAACTTCATGGAGCCGCCGCAATCACATTGCCGACATTCTTATCCCGCAGCATCCGGTTGAAGTTGCCGAGGTCGGTGCTCACCACGCCGTCGAGTCGCTTGCGCGAGTCAGCTAATTGCGATTCGAACATCGCCTGCACTTCTTTCTGCTGCGTGTTCGGTGGATAGTCGCCCGTCGCCACGCCACCGGCCAGATAAGTGATCTTTCCAATCAGCTTCGTCGGATA
>QHXE01000066.1 GCA_003222835.1 Acidobacteriota bacterium
TGGTGCCGGCCGCGCCTACCAACGCCACTACTACGAGTCCGCGCGCGAGTCTCTTGCCTCTTCTTATCAGGTATCCCGCTCTCGAACCACCATCGTAAGAGCAAAACCGGTCGGATGACAAACTAATTCGCCTGAATGCAGTGGCAAAGAGCGTGCCGCTCGTTGAATGTTTGTAGTGATCAAGAAAAACCGTTCTAAGGCCTGTCAGAGCGACACTCGCGAAACCCGCTGTGACGCCCGTGGGGCTTTTTGAGGTGAGGCTTTTGTGTCGCATGTGGCTTTTTGAGATAGAGACTCACAACCCGGGGTGAAGGCTATTGCCAGTCTGACTTAGCTACCAGGCAGAAACTTTTCCGACCCGCCCTTGAGATCGATCCCGAAGCGTGCCGCCATGCGATACAGCGTCTTACGGTTGATGCCAAGAATCTCCGCCGCCCGTTTGCGATTGCCGCCCGTTGCCTCCAACACGTGCAGCAGATAGCGGCGCTGGACCTCTTCGGCCGATGGTAAGCCCGCGAACAATGGTTGGAGTTCGTCAACAGAGGCGACAGGTAGCTGCTCGGCGTGAGGCTTGAAGATTTTTCGCGGCAGATCTCCAGGCACGATCGGACCGCTTTGATTCAGCGTCACGGCACGCTCGATTGCGTTTTCGAGTTCGCGAACGTTACCGGGCCAGGGATAGTTGCTGAGATAGGAAAGCGCGGCGTCCGTTAGTTGCGGAGGCGTTCGATCCCCCGGAGTATGTTTTCGCAGAAAGTGGCCGGCGAGCAAAGAAATATCCTCGCGCCGCTCCCGCAGCGGCGGTAGCTGAATGTTTATGACATTGAGACGGTAAAGCAAGTCGTGCCGAAGACTCTCGCTCGACATCAGCGTCTCCGGATCGCGACTACTCGCAGCGATGACCCGGACATTCACGGTGACGGGTGAGCTGCCACCAACCGGCACTAACTCGCGCTCCTGCAAAACTCGCAGGAGTTTTACTTGCAGCCCGGTGCTCATCTCACTAACTTCGTCAAGAAACACTGTGCCTGCCTGCGCTTGTTCAAATATTCCGGGTTTGTTTGCCACTGCGCCGGTGAAGGATCCTCTGACGTGTCCAAACAGTTCCGATTCAAGCAGAGTTTCCGTGAGCGCGCCGCAGTTGATGGCAACGAATGGCGCCAAATGTCTTGCGCCATGCACATGAATGGCCCGCGCTACCAGTTCCTTGCCGGTCCCTGATTCTCCAGTTATAAGCACTGACGCCGGCGAATCGGAGACTCGCGCAATCATTTTGTACACCTCCAGCATGGCCGGCGTGCGACCGACCAGACCCGGCGCGTGTTGCTCATCGTCATCCGTGCGACGTGCGGGCTGGACGATCGATCGCGCTGCCAGCGCGCGCCGCACCGTCGCCACTAGCGCGTCAATATCGAAAGGTTTGCTGACGTAGTCGAATGCCCCTTGCTTTACTGCGCGAACGGCTGTGTCAACTGAACCAAACGCTGTCATCAAAACTACCGGCATGTGGGGGTACGCTTGCCGCACATGGTCCAGCAGGGCCAAACCATCAAAAGGCGTTTTCATGCGAATGTCACTGACAAGCACGTCAAGCGTCTCATCAGCAAGTGAGGCCACGGCGGCTTCACCGCTCCGCACGAAACGCGAAACAAAGCCTTCTGCGGCGAAAACCTCACACAGCATTTCGCACGTCACCGGATCGTCATCAACGATCATGAGGCGAGGTTGGTCAGGCAGCATCTGTTACAGCCTCCAGAGCCGACGACATCTCGGCATAAATGGGAAGCGTCAGGCGAAACACCGCGCCCTCGCGTTGTTCACCAACGATCTCGATCCTTCCACCATGTTCGATTGCAATCTCGCGAGCAATGGCCAAACCAAAGCCGCTTCCCGCCTCTTTTGTCGTCCACATCGGTTCGAACAGATGTTCAACTGCAGAGGGTTCGATACCCAGACCACTATCGCAGAACAGCAGTTCCGCGCTGCGGACGATCCGATCGAATCGGGTCGTAATCTCAAGCTCGCCACCCTTTGGCATTGCATCAATGCTGTTGTTAGTCAGATTAAGAAAGAGCTGCAAGAGGCTATCGCGATCACCCAGAATCAGAGGCAAATCACTGTCCGGATTGACTCTGACCGATATGCCATGTGCGTCGAGTGTGGGCTGGACCAGCCACAGCAACTCCCCGATCAACGCATTCAGATCGAGTGGCTGAAGCTCGGGTCGCGGCCGTTGAGTCCGCGCCAGCAAGCTCTTGACGCTTTTCACCACTGATTCGATTTGCGAGTTAATGATTTCGACGCGCCGCCGCGTACCTTGATCGCTCGGGTGCGCGCGCGCGAGCAGCCTCAGATGGCCTGAGATGGCATTGAGCGGCGTTCCAATTTCGTGAGCTAGAGAAGCGGTAATCTGGCCGACCGCGGCGAGCCTCTCTGATCGCGCGAGCCGTTGTTGCGTCTCAAAAAGAGCCTCGTTCGATGCTTGCAATTCTCTGGTTGCCCGGGCCACTTCGAGTTTCAATTCCTGATTGAAACCACTGACCTGCGACAGAAGCAGTTCACGTTCTTCGTTGCGCGAGCGGATGTCATCAATCATTCGATTGAAACCAGCCGCTATTGTCCCTAGTTCGTCATCCCGGCGAACGGCTGCGCGCGCGAATAAATCGCCTGTCTGAGCCTGGGCCATCGCGGTCGCGATGTCCTGCGCCGGACGCCGAAAAAATATCACGAACAAAAAATATAACAGCGCTATCGACAAAACTGAGGCTCCGCCTAGAACCATGTTGTGCTGAAACTGTAAGCGACTGATGAAATCAGTCCGAGAGGTCTTTTGCACTAGAGCACTGACATAGCCGCGGCCTTCACTTTGGGTTATCGCCGCAGTGATTACCCATTGGCGAAGGCCATCACGCTCGATCTCAAACGTCGTCACGTCGGGAAGCGGACGCTCCATCTCACCAAATTCATTGTCTTTCGATTGCTCGTTCAGATAAGGCAACCGTGGTCCGTCGGGAGCAGTACTAGCGACCAGCTTTTCGCCGTCATGTGTAGCTTGATAAACATCAATTTGATTGAAATCCGGCCGGGAGTTTACCAAAAACTGAATTTCTTGAAGCAAATCACTCGGACTCGCTAAGTAGTTGTAGGTCTGAGTGCGCTTGGCAACTGTAACTACTTGTCTGATCGCGTTATTGTAGCGATATTCTTCGCTTAGTGATTTTGTGATTAGCCCATGCAAGTAGGTTGAGACCAGCAGAATGATCGTAATCGTACCGGCAACCAGGAGCAGGACTTTCCATTGAAGATTCAGACGCAATTGCATGTTCAGAGACTTACGCGAACAGCTTTGGCTCAAAAAGGACTGGGCGCGCTCGGATTGCCTTATCGGCACCCATTCTCGCGCCTTACGCGCACGCGCATTCTAACCGCAACCGGCGTCGGCAGACTAATCCCAGAATGAGTGTACGGCGCATTGGTTTGTGAATCGAGAGAAACTCGCCGCCGGGGTCAATCAGGATTTGTTGACGGGATTTGGGAGGGAATTAAGAGTCTCCATACTTCACTGGGATGCTTTCGCTAAAATTAGTCTCGACAACCACCGCGATTTCGTGTAAACAAGTCTGTTCCCCCTTAACGCCCGACGCGGCGATACTTGCACAGAAAGAAATGAATATGGCCTACGCTAGACAACGGATGAGCCTTGTCCTTTGTTGTAGCGCCGTTCTTCTCTTGTTGATAGTGGAGCCTTCCACGCCGGTGTCATCGGCAGGGGTTGGGAGTATCAAGGGAACTGTCAGTGTTACGGGCAGCGATGCGAACGCTCGCCCAACTCTACTTGCTGGTGCGCGATTGACTCTCGTCAATCGCGACTTGCCCGGCAAACCACCGCTGAAGTCGGTCACGGATGAAACAGGTAGTTTCATCTTCAGCGATCTACCAGACGCCACCTATCTATTGGCGGCCGAGGCTGATGACTTTCCAGGCGTTACAAAAGAGATCAACTTAACGGCAGGAGCTACGCTCAAGGTTGAAATCCTGCTGACCGCAACCGTCTCGGCATCGGTCACCGTCCGCGACGACGAAGGCCTCCTGAGCACCGGCGAAACGAGTACCACGAATATCATTCGCGCTAAGACCTTAACGGATATGCCGTTGCGGGCGGAAAACTATCAAAGCGCGCTTCTTCTGACACCGGGCGTTGTCCGCGATACCAGTGGCGGCGATCATCTTAAAGGCGCGCGGACCGGGCAGAGCGCCTACACAGTAAACGGCGTGGACGTAACTGATCCAGCCAGCGGCAACCTCGCCTTCGACATTCCGCTCGAAGCTGCCGCCGCGGTTCAGGTAGAAGAGAACCCTTACTCAGCGGAGTTCGGACGTCTCACTGGCGGGGCTATTAATCTGGAAACGAAAGGAGGCGGCAATAAGTTTAATTTGGGCGCGACGCGGTTCTTCCCAATCTTTCACAACATCTTCGGGGGCGCCGTTGACTCTTTCAGGCCGCGCGTGACGGTAAGTGGACCCATTATTCGCGACAGACTTCTCTTTCTGCAATCCTTTGAATATCGTTTCAGCCGCGTTTATGTCCCAAGTCTGCCAGCCGGGCAAAACAGTTCAACCTCAGAGAGTTTCAACGCGTTCAGCCAAATCGATCTGATCGCCAGCAAGAACAACCGCGCCAAATTCATCGCGGCGGTCTTCCCCCAGAAGGCACACTATCTTGGCTTGAACACCTTCAATCAACAGGAGGCCACACCCAATCTCAAACAGCATGGCGATCTATTCTCCGTCTCGGAACAAGCAATCCTCGGTGACGCTTCATTTCTCAATTCGTCGTTGAGCTACCGTGGGTCGAGGATCGATGTATTCGCGCAAGGTTCAGAGCCGCTGACAGTGCTGCCCGACGGTAACGTCGGCAACTACTACGCGGATGCTCACCGGCGGTCCCGTCGCCTCCAATGGCAGGAAACTTACTTTGGGAACACTTTTACCCTCGCCGGTCAACATTCATTCAAGCTTGGCACTGAGTTGGATTGGACAAACCTTTCCGGCGTGTTCCATAACCGATCGATCCTGATTAGACGGCGCGATCACACTTTGTCGCAACGTATCGACTTTGCGGACGACGGCACTGTGGCGCGCACCATCAGCGAGCTGGCTTTTTTCCTTCAGGATCGCTGGGTAGTGAACAAGAGACTGACGATTGATGGCGGATTGCGCTTTGATCGCGATGGAATTGCCGAGCGAAACAATTTCGCTCCGCGCCTCTCGTTCCTCTATCTGCCGTCCCATGATGGCCGCACGGTTATTCGCGGCGGAGTCGGCCTCTTCTATGATCGTGTTTCGCTTTCGGCGGGAGATGTCGACGCCGCTCCTGAAGAGCCCGATGATTCAACTACGCTGGCCCGCTCCACGCGCTTCACGCAATTGCCGAGGCGTACTGTCACGACGTTTGCAGCCGATGGCGTATCTATCCTTGATGGCCCGCGCCGTTTCAGAAATGTTATTAGCGGCGGATTACAGGATCCGCGCAGCATACGCTGGAGTCTGCAACTTGATCATGGGTTCACGAAGAACCTGACGGCGCGCATCGGTTATCTCGCGCGGTCCACGTCGCACGATCTACTTATCGAATCGCGCATCGGAAAATTCAATACTGTCCTGCTACACAGTGTGGGTCGCGCGCGATATCAAGAGCTACAAATGATCGCCACCTATACCAGGCATCGTCTTGGCAACTGGACTGCTTCCTACACCTGGTCCAGGGCGCATGGCGATCTCAACACGGCTGATAGTTTTCTAAGTGATCTACCGGCGCTGGTTGTTCGGGCCAACGAATACGGGCCCTTGCCCTGGGACGCGCCCCATCGATTCCTCGCCTTCGGTCAGTTGAAAGCGCCCTTTGGCCTGACGGTCTCGCCGGCAATTGAGATTCGGTCCGGTTTCCCTTTCTCGGCTGTAAATGAGCGTTTGGATTTCGTCGGCGCACGCGATCAAGCGGGCCGCTTTCCTGCATTCATTTCAATTGACGCGCAAGTAATGAAGGATTTCACTATTCCCAAGTTTATCCCGAAATTCGATGGGAAAAAGGCGCGCATCGGCGTTGCCATTTTTAACCTGACCAACCACTTCAATCCTCGTGATACTCAGAACAACCTTGGCAGCTTGCAATTCGGTCAATTTTTTAACAGTCTAGGAACGTCGGTTCGTGGCAAGTTTGAGATAGATTATTAATGCGAAGCTCGAAGGTCCCCCATTCTTTCATCAAAGATTGCTGTACTCTGGCATTGTTGTGGGCTTGCGCTGTTAGTAATGGCTTTGCTCAGCAAGCCCAAAACGGCGGCTTAGGCTTGCGCGTGTTGGTTACCGACGCGCAGCAACGCGCAGTAGCCGGTGCCGTTTGCTCACTCAGCCCTGCCGGCAATAACGCAAAAGTTGCCGCCACCGCGTCGACCGACGAACAAGGCGTCGGTAAGTTTTCAGCCACCCTCATACCCGGCAATTATACGCTGCGCGTGGAGAGTCCGGGATTTGAAACTTTCAACCGGAACGATTTGGTCGTCAAAGATGGCGAGATAACTGAGATTGCAGTCTCGCTTAAAATTGCGGCGGTAACCGAGAACGTGACCGTCGCCGTACCGGCTGACGAAGCGACGAATGTCCAAGCGGGAGCTTCCACGGCGGCAGCAGTTCTGCGACGCCAATCGCTTCAACGTCTCCCGCTCGCTGCCGCGCGCGTCGATCAGGCTCTGCCACTCATCCCTGGTGTTGTTCGTTCCTCAACTGGAGAGATCAGTATTGAAGGAGCCAGTGAGCAACAGAGCACGTTGCTGGTAAACGGTCTCAACGCTTCTGATCCCGCCAGCGGAAACTTCCGGCTGAATTTGCCGATTGATTCGGTTGAATCGGTGCAGGTATTTCAGCATCCTTATACCGCAGAGTATGGTGCGTTTACCGGTGGCGTGGCCGCGGTGGAGACGCGCCGCGGCAAAGACCATTGGCATTTCGAGGTCAATGACTTCCTTCCCGATCTGCGCTTTAAGGGAGGACACATCCGTGGTGTCGCCGAGGATACGCCCCGAGTGAACTTTAATGGTCCGCTGATCAAAGATCGGCTGTTCCTGTCTCAATCGGTCTCATATTCTATTGCTAAGCAGGCCGTCCGCGGACTCCCCTTTCCGGTTAACGAAACGAAAAGCGAATCACAGAGTTACTTCTCGCAACTCGACCTGATCCTGAGCAATCGCCACACGCAGACTTTCACCTTCGCCTATTCCCCCCAGCGCGATCAGTTTGTTGACCTGGACTTCTTTCGACCGCAACCCGTAACACCGAACTACAAACAGAAAGATTTTGTCGTCACTGTGCGCGACCGTTACCAGGTGCGAGAAGGTCTCCTGCAATCTGCCTTTTCGTTCAAGCGATTTGACGCCGAAATTTGGGGACAGGGTGAGAGCGAGCAAACACTCACTCCAACCGTCGAGCAGGGTAATTACTTCGCGACCCAGGCCAGACACTCACACCGGCTGGAGTTGTTCGAGGTCTACAGTTCTCCTGCAAAACACTTTCTAGGCGCGGGCCACGAGATCAAAGTTGGCTTCGACTTCAACAACGTCGACAGCCTCCTCAACTACTCCGCACGCCCTGTCAACATTGTGCGGCAGGACGAAACGCTTGCGGAGCGAATTGTTTTCAAGGGCGTGCGACCCATCCAAGCCGAGAACCGCGAGTACGTCGGTTTTGCGCAGGATCGGCTGCTGCCGCGACCAAATTTAAGTTTTGACGTCGGACTCCGGTTCGAAGATCAACGAATCGGAAAGGAAAGCAACCTCGCGCCACGCGCCGGTGTCGCTTGGTCACCGTTTAAGAGCGACCGAACGGTTTTGCGCGCTGGCGTCGGGCTCTTCTATGACAAAGTCCCCCTAAACATTCGCAGTTTCGGGCGCTATCCCTCGCGAACCGTGACGCGCTATGCCGCGGACGGCGTGACTGAGATCGACAGCCACCATTATTTCAACGTATTGGTGGATACGCCTCCCATCGAACCACTCGACTTCAGAAGAAGAGCAGGCAGTGAAGCCGGTTTCGTGCCCGAGAATCTTAAGTGGAACGTTCAGTTGGATCAGATTGTTTCCCAATGGCTCGATCTGCGCGCGAACCTGACGCGTAGTCGCACAAATCATATCTACATCGTCAACCCCGAACTCGACTTCAGAGGACGTAGCGGCATTGTGCTGCGCTCAGCCGGACAGGCCACCTACCGGGCGCTGGAGTTGACCGCGCGGTTCCGTCTGCCTCATAAGGACCAATTCTTTGTTTCATACGTGCGATCACGCGGGCGCGGCGACCTCAATGATTTCAACAGCTACTTCGGCGACTTTGGCGCACCCGTTATCCGGCAAAACCAGTATTCCAACCTTTCATTCGACGTGCCGAACCGACTGCTGGCATGGGGCACAATCAATCTGCCACGCCGGGTTACGATAGCGCCTATCTTCGAGGTCCGTTCGGGCTTCCCGTATTCAGTGCGCGACGCTGAGCAAAATTTCCTCGGAGTTCGCAATTCAGATCAGACACGCTTTCCCGCGTTCATGTCGCTCGATACCGAAATAGCGAAAGAGTTCCAGGTGACGAAAAAGTATGGAGTGCGGCTGTCTATACGCGTCTTTAACGCAACCGACCACTTTAACCCGCGCAACGTTCGCGCTAATACCGCGGACCCACGCTTCGGTGAATTTTTCGCTTCTTACCATCGATTTTTCAGCGGCGGGTTTGATATTGTCTTTTGAGGGCAAGGTCCGGTCAGATCGCCGGTTTCGGCAACGTGAGGTCGGTGGTTCGAATCCGGTTTGACATACAGATTGTCTCGCATTCTTTCAGAAGCCATTTCTAAACGAACCGATGCCGTGAGACGACAGTATGCCTCGAACCTTCGCTCAATAACTCACTTCTAAACAGAACGACTTCCGCCACACGGACAGTTTGCTGCTGGTCGGCGATTTCCAGTTCGCGGTGCAATTCGGCAAGCCGACGCGAGCCCTTCGGCTTGCGAACGCGAGCTATCGTCAAGTGCGGGTGAAAAGGGCGCTCTTCCCTCGCAAAACCGGCTTTGGCGCATTTGTCTTCAAGAGCGTGATGAAGTGCGGTTAGCTTTTCGGTTGGATCCTCGATTCCAATCCAGAGCACACGCGGTTGGCCCCGCGGAGGAAATGCGCCACAGTCGGCGACGATCAAATCGAATGGTTCAGTCATCAGTGCGGCCTGTTGCGTTGCTTGTGAGAGCGCCTCTACTTTCGCCACGGGCGTGTTGCCGAGAAACTTCAGAGTAAGATGCAAGTTCTCTTCATGGCTCCAACTTGCGTGAACATCAGGGAGAGTCTGGCGCAAACGATTGATATGATCGCTCAAGCTCTTACGGACTAGGGACGGCAGTTCGATCGCGACGAAGACCCGCCAGTGCTCGCTCGGTTCTTTCATTTCGGAGCGGGTTCCAGCGTTAGTGTTTCCTTCGTGGCAGTTTCTACCGCGATCTTGGTGAAGGGAAAGGCGCGTGGGCTGACGTTGCGCCAATCGCCGAGTTGATCTTTCCAATGCGGGTTTGTGGGAAGGCCCGATTCGCCTAACGGAATTCCATTCAGACTCTTATCCCAATCGCTTGGATCGGCGATGAATCGCATCGAAACGCTGGAGCCAACGTTGATTACTCCGCCGCCGCCGTTTTGCGGAAAAGGCGCGATCGCAAATTGAGCCCCGATGAAAGGCACCTGCGCCAGAGGGTGAAGGAAACGAGCCTTAACCATGTTGCCCCAAGTCCATTTTGATTCGTCAGCCTCGAGGGTCTTAGTCAAAGCCTTTCGCGCATCCTCATAAGAGGCGTTGAAGAGTTCGGCGTAGGTCGCCGACTCCTTCGGCAGCCATTCTTTCGGTTGATCAGTAACGACGCGATCGATGAAAACGTCGGACTCCGGCCAGTTGTAATTCTTCGCCAAATCCGCTCCGAGCACGGCATTGAGAATTCGTTGACGAAACGCGCTGCGCATCTGGCTTACTATTGGAGCAATCCGAGAATCGACGTTGAGCATTCCGTCCCACTTCTCTAAATCCGAAATCAGACTGCGCAGCTTTTCATCACTCGCGGCGCTGGGCAGCGATTTCATTGTCTTTGCCGCCGCGCGCGCGAATGTGGTATTCGCGATCGAATAAACATCGGCTTGAATTCGGCGAAAGTCATCCGTGGTCAGCTTGGATTTCTCGGAAAGCAGATTGTAAATGCGACGAGCACGATAAGGTTGGGCCCAAGCGTGACTGAGAAAGTAAGGGTAATCCTGGCCGACGACGCGTTGATTCGCGGTGACAATGATCCCGTCAGGCGGATCGTAAACGTGCGGCAGTTTGTCGAAAGGAATGTAGCCAGCCCATTCACCGTCATCCGTCGATCCATCGTAGGGCACACTGCCGTCGCCGCTCTTGCGGATTGGGATGCGGCCGGCGCCGTAATAGCCGATGTGTCCATCGACATCGACGTAAACAAAATTCTGCGTCGGCCCGCTATGGTGACTCAACGCTTCACTAAATTCCTGCCAGTTCCGTGCGCGATTGGCGTCAAATAATCCTGCCGACTCAAGAGCAGTAGGATCGAGCGCGGGCCAGCTTAGTGCATATCGAGTCGAGTCCTTTTCCAAAACGATTGGGCCATGGCGCGTCACGGTAACGTCAAAGGTCTGCGTGTCGGTCGAAGGATCAGCAGGACCCTTGCGCACCTTGATCTGCTCGTGACGAATCACTGCATCGCGCCATCCCGAAGGCGTCAAATAGCGATTCGGATTGTCCTTGTCAAACTTTTCGATGTAAACGTCGCGCCTGGGAAAGTGACACCCGCAACGTGAAGCCCGGGTGCTATAAGTTCCGTCTGATACCAGATGCCCGGCGCACTCGCCGGTATGTGTGGATCGTTCGCCAGCAGCGGCTTGCCGGAAGCAGTGCGCTTCCCGGAGACCACCCAGTTGTTGCTTGCCTGAATGGTCTCAGGCGTTGCCGGTACCAGTCCCAGCAGCTCAAAAGATCGCCGTTCATTTTCGATCAGGTCGTTCAGTTGAGCCAGTACTTGCTGGTCGGGGACGAACGAAGCGGGAAGGGTCTGTTTGACGTCCCGGCTTGCAGTTTTTGAACTCGCGCGATCGCTACCAACCACCAGCACGTCAAGCGGAGAAGTCTCCGGCAGTAATGCTTCGCGTTTTTCTTTCGACAGGTTTGCCATCGAGGCGCGCATCAAATCGAGTTGCCAGCTTGACGATAAGTATTCGGCCAGCAGCTTGCCGACGGCGAGTGAATCCGCGGGCGTCCAGTGTCGCGGTTTGTATTGGAGGATTAGGAATTCAGGAGGCAAGTTCTGATCGGTCCGTGAATCGATGAAAGCGTTGACACCGTCGGCATAAGCCTTCGTGGCGACGCTGAGATTGGCGGGCTGATGAGTTATGGCTTCGTCTATGATTCCCGCGAAGCCGAACACGCGGTGCGTCTTGTCCTGGCCCAGTACTGTGTTTCCAAAGATCTCGGAAAGCTCGCCACGCACCGTCCTTCGCAGAAGGTCCATTTGCCAAAGCCGATCGCTCGCCGTCACGTAGCCCTGCGCAAAATAGAGATCGGCGTCGTTTGTTGCTTCGATGTACGGAATGCCGCGTTCGTCCCGTCGCACAGTGACGCGATCCCGAAGTCCGCGAAGCTGAAGCGACTGAAAACTCGGGCGACCAGCGGCGTCTTGCGAGGCTAACGACGAGGAGTCAGACGAATAGGTCACCATTAACACAACGGAAAGCGCCAATAAAACGTATCTAATCTTTCTGCTCATATGATTTACTCGGTTGAGTGGTAGATGAATTTGACGAGCAGCGAATGACGCGCTCCACTAGGCACGCGAACTGAAAAACAACTGCGCCACGGTACAAGAGAATCCAGGAAGCAAGGGCGATTCCAGCAGATCCTGCGGATAAAGAGTCGCAGTGAGATGCAGTTGCGCGTTATCCCGCCGATATACCTCGACAAACTGGCCGATCCAACTGGCAATCCAATACTCAAGGACGCCGCGACGTGAATATAGCTTAAGCTTTATTTGGCGGTCTCGTTCTTCGTTGGCCTTGCCGGGCGATAGTACTTCGATGACTAACTCGGGCGCGGCGCGGAGATGACCTACTTCGTCCGCAACCTGAGTCAGGCGTTCGCGGCTGATCCACACAACGTCGGGCACAACGTCATCATCCTCGGCAAAGACGACGCCAGGCGCGGTGAGTACGACTCCGAGATTGCTTTGGTCGTTCCACACGTCGAGAAAACGGCAAAAGCGGCTACACGTGTATTGATGTTCAAAACCTGGTGATTTGGACACGTAAAGTTCTCCTTCGATTATTTCGTAGCGCTTGTTGTCATCCGGCATTAGCGCCAGGTCCGCCGAGGTGAATCTTTCAGCAACAGCCATGGTTAGTGTCCTCTTCGATCTCAAAGCTGCGCGTATTGTAACGCTACCCTTACAGAACCGCGAGCGGTAGCGACCGGATCATAAGAGCAACTTGGAGATCAAAAAATGCGAACTTCGATTTGGGAGTAGCCTCTATGATCCGATCGCTACCGCTCGCAGTTCTGTAACATTTGCTTGCCTGTGGTAGACTGCGTTCGCGATGAAAGCGAGTTATGCAAGATCATTCGCGCGGCTTTTCGTTTGGATATCGTTCGCGATCTGCGGCGCCGCTATCGCTCACGCGCAACAGCGTCCGTTAATCACAGAGGACGTGGACATCATCCCGCCCGGGTCGTTGCGCATCCAGGCGGGAGTTGATTTTGTGCAGAAGGCGCGATTTCCGGTTTCCGGTTTGACTGGCGATCTGACGCGCGCCGGTGTGATTGGAATCAACATCGGCTTTGCGCCGAACGTTGAATTTCAGATCGAAGGAGTCGCGCAGAATGTGCTGAGCATAAACTCACGCGGCACGTCCGCGATTCCGCTTAATCTGGCGAGCAATGCTAATTCTACGAGCGATATAGGCGACTTCACGCTCTGGGCCAAGATCAAGCTGCGCAACGAGACTAGACACGCTCCTTCCTTCGGATTTCGTTTTGGTGTGCAGCTACCGAACTCGAATCAGGCGCGCGGCATCGGCCTAAATCAAACGAACGCCTACGGTCAGGTTCTGTTTGGAAAAAAGTTCGGCCAGGACGGGCGGGTGAATACGTTTGGTAATCTGGGCATTGGAGTTCTGACGGCGCCGACTGCTTTGTTTACCCAGAACGATGTCTTGACTTATGGCGTGGCGAGTATTGTCCGCCTCAATAGACAATTTAGCCTGGCAGGCGAAGTAAACGGCCGCGCCAACACGCGTCCGGGAAGCGGTCCCCTGGGAACTGAGTCGCAGGGCGAAGCGCGTCTGGGCATGCAGATTCGCGCTTCAGGATTGCGTTTTGATTTTGCCGGCATCAAGGGATTGACTAACCGGAGCCCGCGTTCGGGAATCACAATAGGCGTTACGTATGATACTCCCTCAATCTTTACGCCAGCGAAGTAGGGTCCGATAAACTTCAGTTTGTCGATTAGTGGCACAGACTTCAATCTGTCGTCTCGACATTTGGACCTGAAAGTGTGCCAGAATTGAGAAACGACAAGCTAAAGCTCATCGGACGCTATGTTTGATTGGTTGCATGTTCTCGCGCGGCGATTGGGTCGATTCATCGTGCATGTTCCGGTTTATGTGGCGGGGCCGGCGATGATTCTAATTGGAGCTCTCGACTCGTCGCTATTGTCTCTGCCTGAGATCAATGATTATTTAGTCATAGCGCGTTGTTACACGCATCCGGAGACTGCTTTCATTTTTCCTTTGTTTCCGGCAATCGGTTCAGTGCTCGGCTGCCTTTTGCTATATACGATCCTGCGGCGCGGCGGGAGAGCGGTCTTGCATCGTCGCTTTAGGATGGATCATGTGCTGCGCGTCGAGCGTGCGTATGCTCGCTTTGGAATTCTGGCGCTGGCGATCCCAGCGCTTTTGCCGCCGCCGATGCCTTTCAAGATTTTCGTGGCCACGGCTGGTGCTTTGCAGTTTCCGCGGCGTCGCTTCTTGTTGACAATCATGCTGGCGCGCTCTGTCCGTTACTATGCGGAAGGCACGCTGGCAGTTTTTTACGGCGAGCGTGTCCTGCGATTCTTGAAAGATAATGGGTTCCTGATCGTGAGCATGGCCGCCGGAGTTTTTGTCATCGTTTTGGCAATTTATCTCATATCGAGCAAAGGAAGAGCTGCCGCGAGAGAAACTTCCGATCGATAACTCGACCTCCTAATTTCAGAAAGGTCTAATCAATTCATTGAAATCAATCATTCATAAAATTACCGTTTGGTTGGCCAAGTTCTCGCATTTCTTGGCTTCGTTTGGGCCGTTTGGGCTCCTGACAATCGCGTTTCTTGATTCACTTATGATTCCGATGCCGGGGGGAGTAGACGGCGTCCTGATGTTGTTGGCGGCTTCAAAGCCATCGTGGATGTTGATCTACGTGGCGGCAGCAATGATCGGATCCACTGCGGGGTCGGTTGGTCTTTATCGGATTTCGCGGCGCGCGGGACACCGGGCGCTGAGGCGCTTTTCGGAATCAAAGCAGAAGCGAGTAAAGGACTTGATCGATCGTTACGACGTACTCTCAGTGTTGGTCGCTTCAGTCATGCCGCCGCCTTTTCCACTCAAGGTCTTCATCGTTTCAGCGGGCGTCTTTCGGCTCAACCTGCTGCGATTCACGATTGCTATCGCCGCGGGCCGCACCTTTCGGTATTTGCTCGAAGGATATCTGGCGGCACGCTACGGCGAGCAAGCGAAGGAGTTGCTGGCGCGATACTATCCGAGCATTGGTATTGCCTTGGCGGTATTAATAATCGTTGCGTTTGTGGCCAGGAACTTAATGCGGCGCGGCGCGGCGGCTAAGGCCGATGCTATATCAGAGGCCGAAAGCTAGTTGCATTTTAATTTCCCCGTCATCGCGTGCTTCTTTGGTTGCGCGAAAGTCGCGCGCTTGGGCCAGAGTGCGCATGCCATGCGACTCAAGCTGATCAAGTAATTGCATAAACAGACGCGCGGTCGCGAAAGCATCCCCGGCGGCGCGGTGGCGGCGCGAGATTTCAAATCCGAAGTGGTCAGCCAATGCATCCAGATTGTGACCATCCAAGTTGCGCATGAGGCGTCGAGCCAGATCCACGGTGCACAATTCCCCATTGCGCATGCGATATCCAGGAAAACAGCGCCCAATCTCTCGATTCAAAAGCCGCAGGTCAAAATCCGAGTTGTGTGCTACCAGCACTGCATCACCGGCAAAATCCAGCCACGAACTGACAATCTCAGAAAACAGAGGCGCATGTTTGAGCATTTCGTCTGAGATGCCGGTGAGGTTGGCGATGAACCGAGGCAGAGGCACTTCGGGATTGATTAGCGTCTCAAACTCGTCGATGATCGTTCCGGCTTTGAGACGATAAGCGCCGAGTTCGATGATCTTCGCCGGCTGAGAACGTACCGTGACGGCCTCGACATCGAGTACGACGAAGTCGATCTCCGCCAACGGACGGCGTTCCGGCGAATCGGCGTTAAGTGCTAGATGAGTCTCATCGATGGTGAAGCGCGGATCGTGAGCAATTAAATCGGCTACGAGCTTGGCGGCGAGCTCTTCCTCCGCGTGTGAGAGACAAAAAACCGAATTGGCGATATCAGCGAAACTTGCACGGCCACCGTTTGCGCTTAAGAGATCGAACGCGTCCTGAACCAGAGTCGAATCGGAGATTAAGTTTCGCGGAATAATCATCGCGTACATTGTAAACATTGAAGTGAATTTTTGAAACATGCGTTTAGGGGTGAAAGGGACGCAGGTAACTAACTCTCTTTGGAGAGGGCTGGGGTGAGGGCGTAGCTGAGAGGGACTAGGAAAGGGCATGAATGCTAACGAGGTAATCGAAACCTTTAAACGCACCGGCGCATTGCTCGAGGGCCATTTCATTCTGTCGAGCGGCCTGCATAGCTCGGTCTATTTGCAATGCGCCCTTGCTTTGGATTCGACAATAGTTGCAATGAAATTTGGCGCCGCGATGGCTGAACACTTCAAAAATCAGCAAATTGAAACTGTCGCCTCGCCGGCGATCGGCGGCATCGTGATTGGATATGAAGTGGCTCGGCAATTAGGCGCCCGATTCATTTGGACAGAGCGGGAGGAAGGTAGAATGACCTTGAGGCGCGGCTTCAGTGTTCATGAAGGCGAAGAGGTGCTGGTGATTGAAGACGTGATTACTACCGGTGGCTCGACGCGCGAAACCATCGAGGCGCTGTCTCGTGCAGGGGCGAAAGTTGTCGCCGCGGCTTCGATCATCGATCGCTCCGGCGGGAAGGCCGACGTGGGCGTGCCGCTCTTCTCGCTGGCAAGCCTCAACGTTCCCTCCCTTAATTCTTCTGATTGTCAGTTATGCAGAGATGGAAAGCCCGCGAGTAAACCGGGCAGCCGTCGCGCTTCGTCTTGACGATGAATTGAACGCAATGGGCGGAGCGGTTTTTAAAGGAATGCCACCCTGATCTTTGCGTCTTTTGCGATAACCTTAGCGGTCTTTGCGTTAATGTTTTCCCTTTTGAGAGATGAACTTTAAGTTGCTCCTTCAATACGACGGAACAGACTTTCACGGCTGGCAGATGCAAGGGAAACTGCGCACCGTACAAGGCGAACTGACACGCGTGTTGTCTTTACTGGATGATCGACAAGTCATTGTTCATGGATCGGGGCGCACGGATGCCGGGGTGCATGCCGAGGGTCAAGTCGCAAATGTGCAACTTCAGCGCGCGATAATGCCCTGGAAACTTCGCAACGCAATCAACGGAAATCTGGGTGGCGACCTGCGTGTCATCTTCGCGGAAAACGCTCCCGATGATTTTCATGCGCGCTATTCCGCGCTTAGCAAGACCTACGTTTACCGTGCAGTCCATGGTTCAGTGATATCGCCTTTCTGGGCGCGTTATGCACACCAGGAAGCGCGGTCGCTCGATCTCGATCGGATGCGCCGGTGTAATTCGTTGTTCATCGGTGAGCATGATTGGACAGCATTTTCCTCTGCCCAATCGGATGTAGATTCTCGCGTGCGCAAGGTGACGGCCTTTGATATCTCGGATCGCTGGAATGGTCGAGGACGTTGTCACCTGATTGAGTTCACCATTACCGCGAATGGCTTTCTGCGCTACATGGCGCGTTCGATTGTTGGTACGTTGCTGGCCGTGGGTCGCGGGGAAATTGACGAAGCAACGGTGGAACGTGCGATTCAGCACGCCGATCGCAATCTCGCCGGCCCAACCGCGCCCGCGCACGGGTTAACGCTGAAAAGCGTGCAATACTGACAGCGCCAAGGCGCCACGCTATAATGTCGCTGAAACTGCGAGCCTCAAAATGAGCTTACCACGAACACAGTTTGGATATTCAGTAGATGAGTATCTCGCCATCGACCGAGGTTCTCAGGAGCGTTACGAATACCTCGATGGCGAGATCTATGCGATGGCCGGCGAGAGTCCGGCTCACGGTGATATCTGTACCAACATTACTGGTCTCCTCTACATCGAGCTTAGACACGGGCCGTGTCATATATTTTCCAAAGACACTAAGGTTCGCAGTGGGCCCAGTCCAAAGCCGGGACGCAGAGAGGGCTTGTTTTCATATCCCGACGTCGTGATCGTTTGTGACGAGATGCAATTTCACGATGAATATCGGGACGTGCTCTTGAATCCTATGGTCATCTTCGAAGTGGCTTCTCCTTACACCGAGGACTTT
>QHXE01000682.1 GCA_003222835.1 Acidobacteriota bacterium
TTTCTAGGATGCGTCCTGGATCGATGACAAAACTTCAGTACGTGAAAACCGGAACTCGCGAGTTTGGGCTTCGAAGTGATAACCCGTACTCACTACCTCACGCCAAACAAAATATCAACCGTCAGTTGATCCAGCCGTTCATACGGCAGTTTCTTCGCAGCTAATTCCGTTCGATCGAGCGGAAGTGCTTTGATCTTTTCAGCCCGCTCGCGACTGTAGGCGCTTAACTGTTCGGAATACTCAGGCGGGCTGCGGTGAATCTCAGCGAGCAATGCCTGGATCTCAGCGTCTTCGTTGAATTGCCGCGCTTTCTCTTTCAGGATCAGATAATTTCTCATACAGCCGGCGGCGAATTCCCAGACGCCTTCCTCGTTCTCGCTGCGATAAGAATGGGCGTCAAAGTGGCGCGGGCCATCGTAGGATTCTTCCAGCAACTTAACCAGAAAGAAAAGATTTTTGATTGACTCCGAACCGAAGCGCAGGTCCTGATCGAAGCGCGGACCTTTCTGATCGTTGAGGTCGATATGAAACAGCTTGCCTGCTTCGATGGCCTGCGCGACGACGTGATAGAAATTCAAGCCCGACATTTGTTCGTGCCCAACTTCGGGATTCACTCCAACCATCTCCGCGTGATCGAGCGTGGCGATGAAGCCCAGCATGGCGCCCGTCGTCGGCAGATAGATATCGCCGCGCGGCTCATTGGGTTTGGCTTCCAGTGCAAACTTGTAGTCATAACCCTGGTCGATTGAGTATTCGCAAAGAAAGTTGAGTGCCTCGCGATTCCACTTCAGAGCTTCGCGCGCATCTTTGGCCGCATCGACCTCGGCGCCTTCGCGTCCACCCCAGAAAACGTAAATGTGCGCGCCCAACTCTGCGCCCAAATCCATCGAGCGCATCGTCTTCTGAATCGCATACAGACGTACGCGCGGATCGTTGGAGGTGAAGGCGCCGTCTTTAAAAACGGGGTCGTAGAAGAGATTGGTCGTCGCCATCGGCACCTTCATGCCGTGATCGTCGAGAGCCTGTTTGAATTCGCGCACGATGCGATCACGTGCCTCCGGTGACGCGTCGATCGGCACAAGATCGTTGTCATGAAGATTGACGCCGTAAGCGCCGAGCCGGCTCAACTCTTTGACCATCTTGATGGGACTCAGACTTGGCCGTGTGGCATCGCCAAATGGATCGCGACCGCGATTGCCGACGGTCCATAGTCCGAAAGTGAATTTGTGTTCAGGTTTTGGTTGGTAGTCGTTGCTTGTCATTTATACTCTCCCGTAGCCGGACATGGCAGATTACGAATCGCAAATTGAAAATTTGCAATTTTCAATTTCGGGTTTGGCCGCTGGCAAACTTCAGGGACGAAGGCTCGTTTTCACCACCGCATCGAACGCGGGTTTCGGTTGACCCGCGCGATCAAACAGCAGCGGATAACTTGTTCTGCCTCTCACCGGCCAGTTATTCAACCACGAATCGCCATCAGTAACGCCCCAGAACGTCACGCGCTCGATTACGTCACGGTGTTTGACGAACACTCCAAACAAGTCCGCATAGCGTTTCGCAAGGGCCTGCTGCATCGAGTCCGGCAATCCGTTCGCGTAAGGATTCAACTGGGCCTGCAACTCGACATGCAACGAGATATCCGCGCCGCGATTTTGGCTCGCTCGAGGCAGCAGGTCGACATCGAGTTCGCTGATGTTTACCTTGATTCCCAGATTCGCAAATGCCTTGATGGTGGCGTCCTCTTGTTGGATCGTGGGCCAATCCATCTTGTCATGCCCCTGTAGACCAACCGCGTAGATCGGAACGCCGGCGGCTTTAAGTTTCTCGATCAATTCGATCGCGCCTTTACGCTTCGGCTCGTTCTCCAGCGAGTAATCGTTGTAATACACCTGCACATTAGGATCGGCTTCATGGGCAAACTGAAATGCCTTCACCAGGTAGTCTTCGCCGATGATTTTCATCCACGGCGACTGGCGCAGCGTCCCATCATCGTTAAGCGCTTCATTGACCACGTCCCAACCTTTAATGCGTCCTTTGTAGCGGCCAACGACGGTCATGATATGTTCGCGCAGACGCTTTAGTAACGTATCACGATCTGTAGGATTGCCTTTCTCGTCTTGAAAGACCCAAGCTGGAGTCTGCTGGTGCCACAACAGCGTATGCCCAACGATGAACATGTGGTATTTCTCGCCGAACGCTACATAGCGATCCGGCGCGGCGAAATCGTATTTGTCCGGCGCGGGATGGACCAATCCCCACTTCAAAACATTTTCAGGTGTAATGGTGTTGAACTGCGCTTTGATGATCGCCAGCGCGCGCGGATCTTCTTCGAAGATTTGCCGGCGATTGAGGGCCGCGCCGATCAGAAAGTCATCCTTGAAAGCGTCTTTCAGGCTCGACCGAGTTTGCGTGTGCGACGACTTCGAAAGGGAGACACAGGGGAAGAGAGAGGCGGAGATGAGACAGATGATCGATCCAGCCAAGACGAGAGAACGACGCGGTCGCAGCTCCGTAGGAGCGCCGCGGGGCAATTCTATCGCCACCACGGCCAGACGCTAATAGAGATCTTCGCAACCTAAAAGGTTGAATTCTGAAACCCTCCAAATAGAACTCATCAAATGGCCAAATGAAAAATATCAAATGGAAATTGACAAATGATCACTTCCCAACCACTTCCAGCTTCGCCGTCTGATATTTCACCGAACTGGTTCCCACCATGATGTCGAACCAGCCGGGCTCGACGATGCGATTCATGTTTAGATCCAGAAACGAAAGCTTGTCCGGCGTGATCACAAACTCTACGATCTTACTCTCGCCAGGGGCGAGGGAAATGCGCTGGAAATCTTTAAGCTCCATTACGGGCCGCGTTACTGAGCTGACCAGATCGCGAATGTAGAGTTGCACGATCTCATCGCCTGCGCGCTGGCCGGTGTTGGTGACTGCAACACTAACTTTCGCGTGATCTGCTAATCCGATTTGCGCCGGACTGATTTTCAGATTCGAATAGTCGAAAGTCGTGTAGCTGAGGCCATAACCGAACGGAAACAGCGGTTCTTTGCTGGTGAATAAATAACCGCGACGTGCCGTTGGTTTGCGATTGTAATAGCTAGGCAATTGGCCCACGGAGCGCGGCCAACTTACGGTGAGCTTGCCCGCCGGATTGTAATCCCCAAACAGGACGTCGGCGACGCCGACACCCGTTTCCTGGCCAAGATAAAAGCCTTCGAGAATCGCGGGCACGTTCGCGGCAAGGTAATTAATCGAAAGGGGCCCACTGTTGATTAGCATGACAATCACCGGCTTTTTGGTTTCCAGAATCGCTTTGACGAGATCGTTCTGTTGGCCGACCAAATCCAGACTATCGCGGTCGCCAAGGTGATTCTCAGCCCAACCTTCCTTATTTGTATCTTCGTTGCCGCCCAGCACCAGGACCGCTACGTCGGCTGCTTTTGCAATTTCGACAGCTTGCGCAATTAGCTTCGCATCCTCGGCTTGATCGCTCAGATGCGAAGTGTCGGCCCACCAGTCGCCGCCTTCCTTGGTGATCTTGCAGCCTTCGGCGAAGGTAACTTTTATTCTGCTGCCGACTTTATCGGAAATTCCCTGAAGCACGCTAATGCCGCGCCCGGGGTTATCGCTGTACCCACCGAGGTGCGCGCGATCGGCGTTTGGACCAATGACCGCGATTGATTTTATTCTGTTTCGATCCAGGGGCAACAGGTTATTGTCGTTCTTCAGCAGGGTTATCGAGCGCCGCGCTGCTTCTGCCGCCAGGGCCCGATGCTCCAGCGAGTTGGTGACCTTGACCGCGCGATCGGGATCAACGTAAGGATTCTCGAACAAGCCCAGCAGGAACTTCGCCCGGAGGTTTCGCGCAACGGCCTTATCGACTGTCGCTTCAGGGATTTTTCCTTCCTTAACCAACTGAACGATTAGTTGAAAACAATCCGGATCAGGCAACTCGATGTCGACGCCTGCCTCAAGCGCGAGCCTCGCCGCTGCGGCCTTGTCCATGGCGACGTGATGCAATTCCATCAACTGCGGAATGGCGTAATAGTCGGAGACGACGAGTCCTTTGAATTCCCATTCCCCACGCAAAACTTTCTCCAGCAGCCATTTGTTGGCGTGCGACGGTACTCCGTCAATCTCATTATAAGAAGCCATCACGCTCATGATGCCGGCTTCGGTCACGGCGGCTTTGAAGCTTGGCAGGAAGAACTCGCGCAGCACTCGCTCGGAATAATTCGCTGGAGCGATGTTGGTTCCCCCTTCCGGTTGACCGTGCGCCGCGAAGTGTTTTGCCGTCGCGATGACGTGATCGCCATCGATTGAAGGTCCTGGCCCTTGCAGCGCTTTGACGATTGCCACGGCCATGCGCGAAGTAAGATATGGATCTTCACCATATGTTTCTTCAGTACGGCCCCAGCGCGGTTCGCGCGCAATATCGAGATTCGGACCGAGCACCAGGTGGCTTCCGCGTGCGCGAGTTTCCGATGCCGCGGCGGTGAAAACCTGGTAAATGAATTCAGGATCCCAGGTTGTCGAGAGGGCAATGGGCTGCGGAAAGCTGGTGCTTTCTTGCGCCATCTGTCCGTGCAGAATTTCGTCATGAAGAATTGCGGGAATGCCTAAGCGCGTGTTTTCAATCAGCCACTTCTGGACTGCATTGGCAAAGATCGCGCCTGCGCGCGGACCCTTGCGCTCGCGTTGTCGCGCAATTTGTCCGATGCCATACTTCATGACTTGCGTCGCTTTTTCGGGAGAGAAATCACCGCGATCGATTGAGAAATCCGTCTGCGGTTTCACCTGCGGTCGATTGCTCCAGAGGCAAGTCAACTGCGCGATCTTCTCTTCGAGAGTCATCCGGGAAAGCAGGTCGGCGACGCGCTGATCGACGGGCAACCGGGAGTTTTTGTAGGCAGGCGCTTTCTCCTGCGAGTGAGTGATCCTTGATGGGGCGATCGCTATGAGCGAGATAAGCATCAGGGCGCGCAAGATGCTGAATTGAAAGAAATAGGTTCTGCTATTCATTTTGAGATTCGAAGAGCTTTCTTAACGCAAAGGCCGCTAAGGTTAACCACAAAAGCGCGCAATGGATTTCTTCGCCGCCCTTGCGAAAACCTTTGAAACCTTTGCGTTCAAACTCACAGCGACCAATTGAAGTTTGTCTCGTACATCAGCTCACAGCTTCTATTCGTGCCACCGGCGATTTAACTCCAACCCACTTGCGAAAATTCACAGAGAACAAGCGGCTTACATCTCGCTCGATCTCCTCGCGCGTCGCGGCGCGCCCGCTCTTGAGCAACTTCTCGTAAGGTTCGCAGGCCGCATCGGCGATGAAATGCCGCGCGTGTCGCCATTTGTAGATCAACTGTTCGGAAAGACTCCGGCGGTGTCACGCTGTGTATGTTGTTTTCAATCTTTGAGGCGCGCCATACGCGGGCTCGATCCGGTC
>QHXE01000683.1 GCA_003222835.1 Acidobacteriota bacterium
GACGCGCGCGCCGTGCGCGGTGAGTAATGTTTGCGGGTACTTCTCGCACAGTTCGTCGTAGAAAGGCTTGGATGCCATCGCGATCGCGTTGCCTTCGCGCTTCGGCGAATGGCCCCAGCCGTCGATGATAATGAGTGCGAGTGGTCCTTTTTTCTTATTCAAAGTTCTTCCCTTATTGAAATAATCCTGGCTCCTCTACGGGTCATTCGTTATCGCCGACGCGAGCAGAATCCTAACTAATCTCTCAAGCCCCGCGGCGTCCTCTTCATCGAATCGCGACAATGAGGGGCTGTCGAGATCCAGCACGCCGATCAATCGCTCGCCTTTTATTAGCGGCACTACAATCTCTGAATTCGACGCTGAGTCGCAACTGATGTGTCCGGGAAACTCGTGCACGTTTGGCACAATCATGGTTTCGCATTTCGCAGCGCTGGCGCCGCAAACGCCTTGCCCGATCTTGAGGCGCACGCAAGCGGGCTGGCCTTGAAATGGCCCGAGCACCAATTCGCCATCTTTCGCAAAATAGAATCCAGCCCAATTCAAATCTGGTAATGAATGAAAGATAAGTGAAGAGAAGTTCGCAGCGTTCGCAATCAGATCGCGTTCGCCGGCTAACAGACTTGAGAGTTGAGACGCGAGTTGCTCATAAAGCTCGCCTTTTGACCTTGCCCCCGACTCGGTGAGTTGGAATGTCATTGTTCGCCCTGGCTTACCACGGAGACGCGGCCTCACAAGAAGGACTCTGAACCCCTTGCACCTCCGTCGGGAGGGCTATTTTATCTGAAATTATTTGACACTCACACTGGTTTAAGCTTAAAAGCATCTTCTTCATTCCAATGTCGCCACAGAAGAAAACCTTAATGCCAAACTCTGAGGAGCACAAATGAAACTCAAACAATTCGCCGGCCCGCTCATCATAAGTTTTCTTTTCATGGGGGCGGGCGCGTTTTCAGTTCGCGCTCAAAACGGATACAGCCGCGATGGCAGCCAGCCAATCGATGATGAATACACAAAGAAAATTCGCGAATACACCACCGAAACTTTCTTTAACTCGCCGCTGACTGATTATTTGCCGGCTTCGCCAAGCGTGCCGACGCCGAAGGCGGTGCTTGGTGATGTGGCGGGAGCGCCGGGCAAGCTGCCGTACGCCGAAGAGGTCTACCGCTACATGCGCATGCTGGAGAAAGCGAGTCCGCGGGTAAAGGTTTTTTCGATCGGCACGACTGAAGAAGGACGTGAGATGATCGCCGTGGCGATCGCTTCCGAATCGTTGCTGGCAAAGCTGGATGAGAATCGCGCGCGGCTCACAAAGCTTGCCGACCCACGCACGATCAATTTGAACGATACCGAGGCCGACCGTCTCGTCGATCAATCCTTTCCAATCTATTACATTACCGGCACGATTCATTCGCCGGAAACGGGCGCGCCGACCGCGTTAATGGAACTCGCTTATCGACTCACCGTCGACGAGAGTCCTTACATCAAATCGATTCGTGATGGCATGGTCACGCTGATCACGCCCGTGGTCGAAGTCGATGGCCGCGATCGCATGGTCGACATTTACAACTGGCACCTCGCGCACCCGAAAGACAACTGGCCACCGCTGATGTACTGGGGCCACTACGTTGCGCACGATAACAATCGCGACGCCATGGGCTTGTCCCTCAAGCTGACGCGCAACGTGCTGAACACCTATATCGATTGGAAGGCGATCGTCCTTCACGATCTGCATGAATCGGTTCCTTATCTTTATGACAACACGATTGGCGATCAACCCTACAACGCCTGGGTCGATCCAATCCTGACGGACGAATGGCAGTTGATTGGCTGGAAGAATGTATCCGAGATGACGAAGTTCGGCATGCCTGGCGTCTTTGCGCACGGCAACTTCGATACGTGGTCGCCCGGCTATCTGATGTTCATCGCGGCGACCCACAACGGCATCAGCAGGCTCTACGAGACGTTTGGCAACGCCGGCGCCGACACGCTGACGCGGACGCTTTCGCCCGATGAATATTCGCGCACGTGGTACCGGCAGAATCCGCCCCTGCCGCGCGCGAAATGGTCGCAGCGCAACAACAATAACTATGAAGAGACGGCGCTGCTGATCTCGCTCGACTATTTCAATAAGAACAGCAAGCTGTTTCTGAAAAACTTTTATTTGAAAGCGAAGCGCTCGATTGAAAAGCCCAAGAACGAAGGCCCGGCGGCGTACGTTTTCCCCGGCGACGATCCACGTGCAGGCAATCAGGCCAGCTTGCTCCGCCTGCTTCAGGCGCAAGGTTGCGAGATTCATCGCGCCACCGCGCCGTTTACCATCACCGTCAAGAAGAAATCAACCCGGCGGGAAGCGCCTGCCCGAACCGCAAATCCGCAGACCGAACCTTCTCCGGCGGCGGCCACCGCAACTCCTTCTGATGCCGTTCCCAGAGCATCATCAAGTCCGTCACCTTCATCGTCACCCGCAGCGGCGGCCAGAACCGAAACTGAGACGCGCACCTTTCCGGCCGGCAGTTACCTTGTGCGCATGGATCAACCTTACAGCCGCATTGCCGACGCGCTGCTCGATTATCAGTACTGGAGTCCGCGCGATCCGCAACAGAATGTTTACGACGATACCGGCTGGACATTTGGCGAGCTCGGCAACGTCCAAGTCGTGCGCGTCACGGACGTGAAAGTCCTCAGCGCATCGATGGAGCGCATCAACGGCGACGTGCGCTCACCCGGCGGTGTAAACGGCACAGGTTAAGAAAGCGACGTTCTACGCAGCCGAGGAGCCTTTCCAGGAAGGCGGAAGGAAATTCAATCGCGGTTCATTCATCATCGGCAATGTCTCAGCGCAAGAACTGAACAAGGCAGTATCAGACCTCGGCCTGCAAGCGTACGCTTTGTCCCAAATTCCTGACACCGTTAAGACGCACGCGATCAAAGTGCCGCGCGTCGCGATCATGCACACGTGGCTAAGCACGCAAGAAGAGGGCTGGTGGCGTCTGGCTTTCGATCAGATGCAGATTCCCTACGACTACCTCAGTACGCAGGACGTGGCAAAGGACTCGGAGCTCAACAAAAAATACGACGTGATTGTCTTCGGCCCCGGCGGTGGCAATGCCAACGCGGTCATCCAGGGCCGGCCGATGTACGGCAATGCTCTGCCGTGGAAAAAGACCGAGCTCACGCCGAACCTGGGCGGCTTTGCTTCCACCGATGACATTCGTCCGGGGCTGGGCTGGACAGGACTGATGAACTTGCAGACTTTTGTGAAGAATGGCGGTTTGTACATCGGTTCCGACGAGTCGGCCGATTTTGCAGTGTCGACCGGTTTAACTCCGGGAGTTTCGATCCAGCGCTCGACGCGTCTGCGCGCAATTGGCGACGTCTTGCGAACGAAGTTTATCGATTCGACCAGCCCGATCGGTTACGGTTATGGCGATGCGCTTTCCGTCTATTGTTTTCAGGGACCTATCTTCAACGTCAGCAACGTTGCGGGCGGCGGCGGTGGTGGACGTCGCGGCGGAGCGCGCGGAACCGATCGCCCGACGGGCCGCGGGACGGTCGATGATCCTGACACGCCACAGGGGAGAGCACCGGCAGAAATTCCGGAACAACCAACCTCCGAAGTTTGGGAAGCATCGCCAGTCAATG
>QHXE01000684.1 GCA_003222835.1 Acidobacteriota bacterium
CGATGAACGTGTGATCGTCGCTCATCAACTCGGCCAGAGCTTCAACGTGGTGCGCGTTGATGCGATCGATGAAAGCGAGCACGGTGTCTTTCACTTGATTCATAACGGAAGGTCCACGATCAGATTAATCCATTCATCAGCCTCGGAAGCTGCCCAAATCAGCAATAGTTCTTCGATTGCAATGCCTATCGGCAGGTTCTGACCGATGACCAAAACGCCAGGACTGTTTTGTTCATTTGTGAAGTCGGCGAAATGGTGAGGCATTGTGCGCCGATCATGCGTGACGAGGATTCTGGCCTCCTGCGCAGCACGGACCAGCACCATTGGATCTAACAGCCCGCGCACCTTTGCTTCGCTAGCGGTCTGAAAATCAATCGTAGGTTCGCGGCGAACAAGTCCTAATACTATGTCTTCATTGAGATCTGCGTCTGCCTGAAACCGAACTTTCATTTCGGCACGGTTTCACGTTCGTGTCGAGCCTTCTCAAGACGCTCGAATAGTTCAGGGTTTGCGGCGCGCGCTTCGGCTTTACGAGCCGCAGATTCGGCGTCGAGCTTGCGCTCAGACTCGGCGAGATAGGAATCAATCTGTTCTTCGTGCGAGAGATAGAAAGTGATTGCGCCGTAGACTTCCTCGAGGCTGAGGAGCGGAAATGAACGCTTGATGGACTCGGGGGAGGCGCCGCGCTTAAACGCAAAGACTATCGAGTCGAGCGAAATGCGAGTGTCTTTAATCCAGTAGCCGCCCTCACGGTGTTCAATGTAGCTCTTCTCCATGGCATGCTCGTGTCTGCTCTTTAGGCCGGTATGGTCCAAGGTCAGCCCACCAAAGCTCACCTCGCTTCAACCTTGTCCTCCGAATCAAGCTGCTCCGCCCACCAATCGAGACCTGCCTCCGTAAGCTCAAGATCTTCGTCGGTAGTCGCCGCTAGTTTATGAAGATCCCAACGCTTCGGATCGGGCCTGCGAAGTACGATTAACCTCACACACTCCCCAGGACGCAAAGGAAGGGGTTCGGTTGGTTTGAGCAGGCCATCCTCAAACTGGGCCTCGATCGCTCGCATATTTTGCATGATATCACGGTTCTAGTGATGACGGCGGCAGCAGAACCAAGGGATTTCCGAAACCGAGAGTTCGTCATCTGCTAGATTTCGTTTATCGCTGCGTTCACTCTGGTTTCGATCAGATCCATTCATCGCCGCAGCCCATCGTCGCCACGAAATCGAATTCGATATCGGGAATCTCCGACAATGATTTGGAGCGGTGCTTCGAGAGATCGTAACCGATCTCTTTCATCGTACGGATAGCTTTCGGATTAATCTTGCCGGATGGTCGCGAGCCGGCGCTGTACGCTTCGACCTTGTCGCCTCCGTGAATCCGCGCGAATGCTTCGGCCATCTGGCTGCGGTTCGAGTTTTCGACGCAGACGAACAGCCAACTCTTCGGTCTCGAAACCGCGGCAGCAGAAGACTCATTCATGCGCACTTTCCCTCATTAACTACTCCACAACATCCTTCTTCATGGACCAGCCGGCACGCGAGGACTCCGAGCAGCGCACCCAGGACCGGCGCCGTCAGGTAAATCCAAACCGCATCGAGCCGCATCGACACCAGGCCCGGCGCGAGCGATCGCGCGGGGTTCATCGAAGCGCCTGAGATTGGCCCGGCGAACAATGCCGCGAGCGCTATTACCGAACCGACTGCGATGCCGGCACTGATGCCTTTCTCTTTCGCGCCCCGCGAAACACTTAGAATCACGAACATGAGAATTGCCGTCAGGATCACTTCGAGCACGAAGGACTGGAGAACGGAGCCGTGAGGATGCGTGCCACCGAGTTCAGAGTCTTGCGGAAACAGCAGACGCAGAGTTGTGCTCGCGGAGATAGCACCAAGCAACTGACTCAGAATGTATGCGGGTAATAAGCGCATCGGAAAACGCTGCGCGGCGAAAAAGCCAATTGTAACCGCCGGATTCAGATGCGCGCCTGAGATCTCTCCCAAAGCATAGATCATTGCCAGGACGATCAATCCAAAACTCAGCGCGATGCCGACATGCGAAACTACACCGCCGCTAACATCATTGATAACGATGGCGCCCGTGCCGGCGAAGACCAACGCAAACGTGCCGACAAACTCAGCGCTGAGTCTCCTGATCATTGGTGAAGGCGATTCTAGCACATGGACGTTCAAGCAATTTGCGGGAAGACAATTAAAAAGTGTGATTGAGCCGAGACGGCATGAGAGAAGGTTGCTATCGACCGATCGGTTGAAGCTGAAATATTCGACGCCTAACGATCGCTGGCGTGGCTGTCAGGCTGGTCCCCTTGCTGCATGCGCACATACTCCGCGAGCATGCGTTCATAACACGCCTGGCACATCGCCAGCAGCAACTCATCTCCATCCATCCGAATGATCTCGCCACACCAACTGCACTTAACCGTCGGATTTCGTTGCTGAGCAAGCTGCTCTTCTTCCGAAAGACCTTCTTCGATCAATGTCAGAGTCATGTCCGTTTACCTGTGAGCTTAAATCGAGATTTTAATGAGGTGGTGTTACGGGCGCGTTACGATGGGCTTAACGTCTAGTTAATTTTGTTAGCGGCGGGAAGGTTGCGCTCGCACAAATGCGATGTCTGCTGTCGTTAACGATCACGTAATCCGCGCGCGTCTCCCTCTGCGACGTACTATATTATCGGCGCCCTTCCTTACGGTCGGGCTTCTGACACGAGCGATTTTAAGTTATTCAGAAATTCGCGCGACTCCCAATCTTCCCAGCGCGCGAGCGCGGCGCGGTAATGTTCGGTGCGTTCTTTGGCGAAGTGTCGCAGCAGCCAGACGGCGGCGGCCCTCTCGCGGGCGGTGTCGGGATCGTCTTTCCTTTTTCGCGCTGTGCGTCTTAATCGCTGGCCGAGATCTTCGATCCACACGTCGCAGTCATGCAATTCTCCCAGAGATGTTTGCATCAGGGCCACTTCTTTTGCGATGTCCTTCAATTCTTTTCCCCAGCAGGGAGCAAACAACTCGATTGCATAACGGAGCCGTTTGGACAGGATTCGTAATTCGTGGAGGTCCTTTGTCGCTGCGGGCCGGTAGATTGTTTCCGCGGCGGCCGAGCGAAATTCTTTGAGGCGCTCGGCTATCACCTCGGACGCCACCGGCCCAAAGATTAGCACTGAATTACCCTCGCCTTGTCGCGTGGACTTCTTGGGTCTCACCGTTGCGGTATCGCGCAGCCTGGCGAGAAACTCCTCGCACACCTCGTCAACTGCGGCGGGCTTGAGGGCTTTGTCCAATGCGGCCAGCGCTTCTTCGCGTAAGGTTCGCCGTTCAGACTCAAGCATTTCAATTCCTTCGAAAGCATCGCCGGTCGCGCCTGACTTCGAGGCCTTCAAGGCTGCCAGAGCTACATCCTGGTCACGCACAGCGCCAAGGCTTTTCGCCAGCGCGCGCAGCTTCACTACCGACAAACCAGGCTGGCGCAAATAAGGTTTGAAGTCGCTAACGTGGCTGCGCAATCGGCGCGAGAGCACGCGCATATCGTGAACGCCGTCGGTATCGTTTGGGCCGAGCGCTTTCTCGCGCAGCTTGCACATCGCTTTGAGTTGCGTGCGCAGCGCGAGCTGGATCATCTTGTCGGCCGGAGCCGAGGGATCAAGTCCGTGAATTCGTTTGCCTTTCATCTTCAGTCTGTTCCCTCTCCCTTTGGGAGAGGGTTTGGGTGAGGGCTTGGTGGCGCAACCATCTCCCTCCCACATCTAAACAGCTAAGGATAAGGAGAGGAATCCTTACCC
>QHXE01000685.1 GCA_003222835.1 Acidobacteriota bacterium
TTCAAAAAGAAGGCGACCACTTCAGATGGATTCCGGTGCCGTATACGAACGATTCGCAAAGACCGCGTTGACCCCACATCGAGAAGGTTGCTTCCGAATGACTAAGGCGACCAGGCACTTCGCAGTGACAGTGTAAGTTTTAGGGATCATAGTCCGGAAGTATGTCGAAATCGGCTAAGAAAATTCCTTTGGCCAAGGAGCCCCAGGGGAAGGATGCCGGTAGTTCTCTTATCCGCCTGGAGGTCGGGCGCTTCGCGATGAGGGAAATGCCCGACCCCGTCGAGTAATACGCGCCGATAACCACCGGTGAAATATTTTCCCTGATCCTCCGACTCGCTCGGAGCGTCGCAATAGTCCGACGCGCCCTGAATCATCAAAGTTGGCGTGGCCAATTTTTCAATTTCGCCTAGTCTGCGTTGCAATCCTTCGTAGCGTTCATCGCTCGTTTCGTCTCGTAACCAACGCGCCCGGTACGCATTGAGCGTGACGCGCGCCCAGTCAGGATCAAGAAAACTCTCTGAGGTTGAGGCAAACTCAGCATCATCGAACCAGCCCGGCGGACTCCAGGTCTCCCATTGAATGCGGGCAAAGCCTACCGGATCGCTTCGGAATCTCTCGGCGCCGCCATCGGTGCACAAAAACCACTGGTACCAAAAACGTCTCGACTGTTCGAAGTCCGGGATCTTGAAGATAGCATTGGGTTGATACCCCAGCGCTAACGCTACAACGGCGGTCAGTCTTTCCGGAAACAGAGCCGACAAAGTATAAGCGGCTCGCGCGCCCCAGTCGTGTCCCACGACGGCAAAACGATCGAGCCCTAATTTGTCCGCAAGATCGATTGCGTCCTGGGCCAACGCAACACCGGAGCCGAACCTGGTATTATCTGGAGAAAGAAACCTCGTCGGACGCGAACCACGCAGGTAAGGGATGATAGTTCTCCAACCTCTATCATTAAGTTTCGCCGCGACTGCCGACCATCCGCGTGGCGCGTCGGGCCATCCATGCAGCATGAGAACAGGAGGACCCTGGTTGGGACCAGAGTCCTCGTAAAAGATCTCAAGCACGGAAGTGCAGATCGAATGCATTCGAATTAGCTGTTAACTCAACCCGCCGGCCGCGTGGAGTATTTCTCCGGTAATCCATCCGCTATCCGAAGACGCCAGAAAAGCCGCGACCGGCGCAATATCCTGCGGCTGCCCGAGGCGACCGAGCGGTGTTTGTGCAATCATCTGCTTCTCAAAGTCGCTGCCCGCGAATCCCAGCGTGTGAAAGCCTTCAGTCTCGACTCCACCTGGATTGATCGAGTTCACGCGAATCTTCTTTGGCCCAAGTTCCTTGGCCAATACCCGGGTAATGGTACTCACCGCACCCTTGGTCGCCGCGTAAACTACACTCGTCGGCGGCGTCAGCGAAGTTACGGTTGAGCCAATGTTGACGACGCTGCCACCGTCGTTGCCAAAATACTTCACTGCCTCGCGCGTTGCCAGAATGATGCCCAGCACATTGGTATTGAACTGACGATGAAACTCATCCTCATTAACCTCCTCGAGAGGCGCGAACCGATAAACGCCGGCGTTGTTGATGAGAATATCGAGCCGGCCGAATACTTTGTTTGCTTCGGCAAACAGGTGCTCGATGTCTTCTGTTTTCGCCACGTCGCCCTGAACTGCGATCGCCTTTCCACCGCGCGCGGCAATCTCATTGACCACTTGATCCGCGCCTTCCTTTGAAGACGCGTAGTTAACGACCACGGCCGCGCCTTCGGCGGCAAGTTGTTTGGCAATGCCGGCGCCGATGCCTTTCGAAGCGCCGGTTACTATCGCTACTTTTCCTGCGAGTCTCTTGTTATCCATCTTGCTATCCTTTTCCTTCCTGGTTTATTACCAATCAAAACCCAGTCACACCTGGGCGAAACCACCATCCGAGTTATCTTCCCGACGCCTGATCTCCTCTGAGCGTCATCACTGTACTCGTAACTTGCGCGACCAGCTTGCCATCATCCCTAACGATGTCGCAGACGTAGCGACTAATCTGACTCCCTACATTCACCGGTTTGGCGACCGCGCGAATCCGGCCATTCCAGACCGGACGAAAGAAGTGGATCTGCAGATCGATACTGGTGAAGCTTTCGTCCTCGTCCAAGGTGGTCGCGTGGGCCGTCCCGATCGCGGCATCAGCGATGTCGCACAACACGCCGCCGTGGATCGTGCCCATCGGATTGGCATGCTTGTGGGCGTCCGCAACAATTTCCATCGTCGCTGTTCCGGGACCGACGTCAATCAGCTTGAATCCCAGCGTTTTGGCGATCGCCGGTGGATATATGAATCGAGACTCCTCGGACCCTGCGTCTCCGTTGCCAGCGACCAATTTGAAGAATTCCAAATTAGAGAGTTTACTCATCCTTCATTCCTCGAATCGTTTGAATACGAGCGCCGCGTTCGTCCCCCCAAAACCGAAACCATTTGAGAGCGCGTAAGTCACCGGCATCACTCGGGACGGGTTCGGCACATAATCCAAATCGCAATCGGGGTCGCGATTTTCATAATTGATTGTCGGCGGCACGGTCTTTCTATCGGTTCTGGAACATTCATTCCAGAACAAGCCAAAATTTTTTAGTCCAGCACTGAAAGCGTGACTTTCACTACATCATTCAGCAGCTTTCCATCCTGTGTGGCCTTCGCCATCAGGAGCAACCCCTGAAGACTGCTATACAGAAAGCGCGCCACCGCGCGTGGATCGCGAAGACCTGGGAAGTCACCCTGACGTTTACCGCGCTCTAGCGCCCGCTGGAACATCTTCTCCGCCGCGGCCATGCTGCTACAGGTTCTGGTGGCGGTCTCTTTGCAGCGACCCGCCAGTTCAGACATCGAGTTGCCGACAAAACAGCCCCGTCGCCCTTCCGCTGACAAAGCCCTCGCAACCGTTTCTTCGAATAACCGGCGCAGATTCTTTTTCATTGAGCCAGGTCTTTCGAGCACCTCGAATACTTTTCGGCTCTGGATCTCGCGATAACGATCCAGCCCCTGGAGAAAGAGCGAATGCTTGTCGCCAAACGTGTCGTAGAT
>QHXE01000686.1 GCA_003222835.1 Acidobacteriota bacterium
GTATAAGAACCGACGCCGAACGCTGTCAAACCTACCTGAAGCGCTGCCGCATTGTGATGTTGATCGTAGAAATTCCAGCTCGTTCACAGGTGGAGTATCAGCTTTAGTCCAGCTTTCCTTCAACCCCACGACGTGTTCAATTCTTTGCAATCGAACAGAGGTTGCAGTCTCGAAAAGCCATGTCTGAAAAAACATCAGGCCGAGCAGCAGCATTACTAGTTGGAATTGCACCCTTCATTTACTTCTTTCCCGCCGCGCGTGGCCAACTCGTATTGTGTCCCGATGATGGTTGGCTCACCAATTTACCGCTTCGAATGACGGTGGCGCGCGAGATACTCGGCGCGCATTTGCCGTTATGGAATCCTTATATCTTCAGTGGCTTTCCGCTTTTAGGCGCCGCGCAGGCTGGCATTCTGCTGCCCCTTAACTGGGGCTTCTTAATATTGTCTGCGCCGGTGGCAATGAATCTCGCGGTGCTTTCGACCTATGCGCTGGCGGGTGTCGGAGCCTACCTCTTCGCGCGCCGTAGCGGGGCGAATGTCTTCGGTTCGGTCATCACGGGTCTCGTATGGCAATGGAGTGGCTTCTTTGTCGCTCATATCGGACACACTAATATGATTCAAGCGGCGAGTCTGCTGCCATGGATTCTATGGGCGATTGATGGGTATGCCGTAACGGGGCGGCGATCGAGGGCATTGTTGCTCGCAATTCTCGTCGCACTGCAAACATTTGCCGGACATCCACAAGCACTCGCCTACTCACTCTTACTTGCTGCCACATACGCTGCCTGTATGGCGCTAAACAACCGCATTCTTCGGTTGCGGTATCTGGGTGCGATTGCGATGCTCGCAGCAGGATTGGCGCTAGGGGCAGTACAGATTTTGCCGATATTGGAACTCGCGCACAACAGTCTGCGAGCAGAGGTCACTTATGGGTTTTTCACGTCGCTTTCGCTACCTCCCAAATTCCTTCTCACCTTCTTCGCGCCATACCTGTTTGGCGGTGGCGATGGAGGATTCTTCACCGCGCCATATACTGGGCCGCCCTTCTATGGCGAGTATGCCGGCTATGTTGGGATCACGACTCTGATATTGGCAATCACGGCTCCACTCATCAAACGCGATGCGCAGACGAAATTTTGGAGCGTTGTGGCACTCGTCTGTTTTGCGTTAGCTCTCGGACAATTCTGGCCGTTCGGCCTCTACCGGGCTATCTTTCATATCCCACTGCTAAACCTGTTCCGAGTTCCCGCAAGACACTTAATGGAAGTGGATTTCGCACTTGCCATCCTAGCCGGGCGAGCAGTTTCTGCCGTTCCGCTCGCCCAAAACAGAAAAAGAGTTGCAGCCTTAACTCTCGTTGTCAGTGTGGGTGTGTTGGTGGTCACCTGCTTGAGCGTAACGGCGTTGCGACCCAGTACGTTTCGGGTAGAGCAAGGAACATTCATGAGCGCGCTGCGTGCGCCAGAGATCTTCTTGCCTGTGATCCTCGCTGTCGCCGGCTCGGTTACGCTTTGGATCTTCGTCCGAGGCTGGCAAGCCGGAAGAGTTTTGCTGTTCGTCATCGTTGCGATTGACTTATGTATGTGGGGGCAGTCAAGTGGCTGGCGTTTGAGTCCTTCGCGCGACAGCATACTCTGGCAAGAGCCGCCTGCTATGTCATTCCTGCGCCAGCGCGAAGGCGACGAGAGACAATTTAGGGTACTAAGTCTGCTCCCTCCTCCCGACCCGAACGTGTCTTATGCAGCCTCACGACTCGGCATTACGGAGGAAGTCCTGACGCTACAACCGAACACTTACATGATGCACGGCATTCAGAACGCGGCCGGCTACGACACGTTTGGACTAGAGCGTTACAGCCGCCTCGCCGATGATATGAAACTCTGGGGTGACCTAACTGACCCCGAGCGCACCTTGACCCATGGGAGGGAGTTCGACGTGCTAAATGTGCGCTACCTAATCGCGAAGCACTTCGCGGCGGATACGTCCCGATGGCAGCCTGTCACACAACTAGGTGATATATCAATATACGAAAATTTACGTGCGTTACCGCGCGCATGGCTTACAACCAGCGTGGTACAGCTACCGGAAGATGCCCTCCTGAAAGCTATCCGCACCGAAAAATTTGCCGATGGTCAGACTTGGGACCCGCTGCGGACGGCCTTGATGGACGCACCGCTGCAAATGAACTTTGGTGGCGAAGACGTTGAAAGAAAAGCGGAGGTCATTCGATACGAGCCAAACCGAATCGAGCTGCGAACGGAGTGTGCCGTCTCTTCGGTGCTAGTCCTCAGTGAGAACCATTACTCAGGGTGGCGGGCCTTTGTAGATGGCAAATTGGTGCCGACATTGCGAGTTAACTACAACTTACGCGGTGCCGCTCTATCACCGGGCGACCATGGCATTAGTTTTGTTTATCGGCCGAAGTCCGTGCTGTTTGGTCTGGTGATTTCACTCTTCACAGCCATCGTTCTGCTGGCATGGTTGCTACGACGACCTGACTCCCTGAAAAATCCGTTGACTGTGACTCTCTGAGGTGTATAATTTGTGGCGGTCGGATGGGGCTGGCCCCAAAGTCAGCCGGTTGTAAGAGGCCATTCGACAATTGAACATCGATAGTGCCCGCCAGTGCCAGCTCGGCCGCCGAATCGCGTCCCCCGTGATCGCTACCTTCGAGCTGGCACACGTTTTTTCGCGCGGAATTAATGGAAAGAGCGGCTTCGGCGAAGATCGTCGAAGCCGCTCTTGCTTTGTGCGCAACCTGGGTGATCCTTACATTCCCATGCCGCTCATACCGCCCATGCCGCCGGGCATTGGAGCCTTG
>QHXE01000687.1 GCA_003222835.1 Acidobacteriota bacterium
GCAGGAACAAGCGCGGCAATTGCGATCGGCCCGAATCTTCTAAGCGTGGCTTCGCTGGACCAGGCCAAAGGAACGAGCGCCGCCGGCGCGGCGAGCGATTCGATTAAAGTGAATCTGAAAATCAACGGCAAAGATTACGCGCTGGATGTCGATCCACGCGTCACATTGCTCGACGCCTTGCGCGAGCGGTTGCATCTCACCGGCTCGAAGAAAGGATGCGACCACGGCCAATGTGGCGCGTGCACGGTGTTGGTGAACGGGCGGCGCATCAATTCCTGCCTCAGTCTCGCTGTCACGCATGAAGGCGACGAGATCACGACCATAGAAGGTCTGGCCAATGGCGAAGAACTCCATCCAATGCAGGCTGCGTTTATCGAACATGATGGATTTCAATGCGGCTACTGCACGTCGGGCCAGATTTGTTCCGCGGTCGCATGTGTGAAGGAAGGTCACGCGAACAGCGATGACGAAATCCGCGAATGGATGAGCGGCAACATCTGCCGGTGTGGCGCATATCCAAATATTCTCGCTGCAATCAAGGAGGTGAAAACAAAGGCGCACGTATGAATCCCTTTATGTATTCGCGCACGAATGACGCGCAGCAGGCGGTCGCTGAAATTTCTGCAAAGCCGCACGGAAAATTTCTTGGTGGCGGCACGAATCTCATTGATCTGATGAAAATGGGCGTGGAAACGCCTGACGCGTTGATCGACATCAATCGTTTGCCCCTCGCGCAAATCGAGGAACTTCCTGGCGGTAAAGGCGTACGCATCGGCGCGATGGTGCGCAACTCCGATCTCGCTGGACACGACCTGATCAAATCGCGCTATCCGGTTTTGAGCGAAGCGCTGCTCTCGGGAGCCAGCCCGCAGTTGCGAAACATGGCGACCGTCGGTGGAAATCTTTTGCAGCGCACGCGCTGCTACTACTTTTACGATCCGGCCTTTCCGGCGTGCAATAAACGCAAGCCCGCAAGCGGATGTGGCGCGATCGACGGTTACAATCGTATTCACGCCATTCTCGGACAGAGCGACCACTGCATCGCCACGCATCCGAGCGATATGTGTGTCGCGCTTGCCGCGCTCGACGCGATCGTGCGCGTGCGGGGCCCGAATGGTGAGCGCGAGATTCCGATGAGCGACTTTCATCGTTTGCCCGGAGACACACCCGACCGCGACACGAATCTTAAGCCCGACGAATTGATTGTCGCTGTCGATCTTCCAGCGATGCCGTTTGCGACGCGCTCCCATTATTTGAAAGTCCGCGATCGTGCGAGCTATGCGTTTGCCTTGGTCAGCGTGGCCGCGGCGCTCGATCTGGATTCGAACAAAACAATCAAAGCTGCGCGCGTGGCGCTTGGCGGCGTCGCGCATAAACCGTGGCGAGCTAAAAAAGTCGAGAATGAGCTGGCTGGAAAAAAAGCAGACGGAAACGCTTTCCGCGCCGCTGCGGAAGCGGAGCTCGCGGCTGCGAAAGGTTACAAGTATAACTCATTTAAGATCGAGCTTGCGAAACGCGCCATCGTCCGCGCGTTGAGTACAGTCGCAGGGATGTCATGATCAAAGCGCATTCTCTTTCTGGTGAGCGCAGGCAGCTTGCCTGCAGCGTTCGGCAACTTGTCGGATGCAATCCTTGTGAAGCAACTCGCGTAAACGCCAAAACGTTTGCGGCAAGCTGCCGCAAACAACAGGCTGGCAGCCTGTGCTTTCCAGAACCATGAGTGCGACACTCATCGGCCAGCCGCTTGCGCGCATTGATGGAAGACTCAAAGTCACGGGTCGCGCTACATTTGCCGCCGAATTTGCGCGCCCGGGTCTCGCTTACGGCGCGCTCATCCAAACTGCCATCGCAAATGGCCGCGTCGCGAACATCGACATTTCTGCCGCGAAATCGGCGCCGGGCGTCATTGCTATCCTAACTCGCGAAAATGCGCCCCGATTCAAGCCGTATCCCGATAGCCTGAGCAAGGCGGGCGTGCCGGGCGAGAGCCGTGTGCCGTTGCAGGATGATGAGATTCACTATGCCGGCCAACATCTTGGCGTGGTCGTGGCGGAATCTTTTGAACAAGCCACCTACGCAGTGTCGCTGGTCCGGATGACGTACCAAACGCAACCACCTGTGGTGACGCTCGATGACGAACGCTTGCAGAAGAACGCGACTTTTCCGGAAAAGTTCGCCGGACGCGAAGAGTTACAGGTCAAACGCGGCGACGTTGACGCAGGACTCGCGACTGCGGCGCACAAGATCGACGTTGTTTACTCGACACCGATCGAAAATCACAATCCGATCGAGACATATTCGACTACTGGGGAATGGGAGGCGCCGGATCGGGTGCTCATTCATGAATGCACACGCGGGATCAAACAACTACAACGAGTCGTTGCCAACGCCTTCGGTTTGCCACAGGACAATGTGCGCATCATTTGTCCGTTCATCGGAGGAGCGTTTGGTTCGAAAGGATTTCAGTGGAGCCATACATTGCTTGCAGCAGCGGCGGCAAAGCTGGTGCAGCGACCGGTGAAGCTGACTCTCACGCGCCCGCAGATGTTTGATTCCGCCGGTCAACGCGCCCGGACAGAACAGAGATTTTCCATGGGCGCGGGGAAAGACGGGAAGCTGGTGGCGTTGCGCCACGCCACGACCACGCATTCCTCACCTACTCACGAGTACACCGAGTCATGCGGCAACATGTCGCGCATGTTGTATTCGTGTCCGAACGTCGAGGTCTCGCACCGGCTCGTTAGGCTGAACTTGACTACGCCGTGTCCGATGCGCGCGCCTGGCGAAACGCCAGGCGTCTTCGCGCTGGAGTGCGCTCTGGACGAGATGGCACACGAGGTCGGCATCGACCCAGTCGAATTTCGTCTGCGCAACTACGCGGAAATT
>QHXE01000688.1 GCA_003222835.1 Acidobacteriota bacterium
CAATGCGCGATGGAAAATAGTCCAGTCATGATTCTTTGTCTCCTTCTCGACGAGCAGGCAAGCCCTGCACCTGTGCTGCACCTGTTAACCATGCAGAGGCACGATGCCTGCGCTCCAAACGGAACCTTACGTTCGTCCTAACCTTCAATGAATGACTATGCCGAAGCCAATCGTGAAGTTGTGCGCCGTTTTACCTTTCTGGGAGATTGAAAAGGGCGCTCCGGTAGTGTTGTAGTCACCCGTGAAGATCGGGTTGTAGTCGAACTCGACGAGCCGGATGTCAACCTTGCGGTTCACGCGCACATCGATGCCGCCGCCCAGCTTCATGGCAAAGCTCGTCGCGTTATCAAACCGAACAGGGCATGAGCAAACGGCTTGAAGCGTCCGGCTTTCCCGTTGTCTTTCATCTGCAAACCGGCCAGAAAGTTATACAGGCGCTCTTTGCTGTTGATGGTGTCGGTCACGGCGCCGAAAGTGTCAACGAACCTGTCGGATTTGTAGTGGCCTGTAACGTTCCCTTTAACGCCGAAGTACCTGGTGAAGTTGTAGGTGATTGACGTGTCGAAGCCGTTGAAGCCTCGGCGTTTGCAGAAGAAGTTCTGGAAGTTTTTGCCGAGCGTGTTCGCGCCGTCACTTGTGCAAGGCGCGACGGGCGAACCGTCAATTGTGACAGTCTTGATATTGGACGGGAGTTCTGCGCGTGAGTAGCCGCCGTAGAACTCGACTTTATTGTAGTCGGCGGAGCTTTGCGCAAGTCCAAGGGAAGCGCAGAGGCTCAGGAAGAAAATTGAGAGCAGTAGTTTTTGCATTGTGCTTAGTCTCCTTTTTGTGACTGTTTCAGTTGACATCCGGCATGCGCGGATCGAGTTCATCTCCAAAATAGGCGGATGTGAACTGTCCCTACCTCTATTAGCGAAAAGGGGAGCCGAATCTGGTCATGGGTGAGTTTATGAGCGAAAGTCGCGCTATGTTACATTTACAGTCCAAAAACGTGAGTGCAGGTTTGAAGGATGGCTGTCTCACAACATGAAGTAACGCAACTGCTCCTGCGCTGGCGGGGTGGGGACAAGGCCGCACTGGATAAGCTGACGCCGCTCGTTTACGACGAACTTCACCGCCTCGCCCATCAGTACATCAGTCGCGAGCGCCCGGGCCACACGTTGCAGACAACGGCCTTAGTAAATGAAGCTTACGTGCGGTTGGTTGAGCAGAAAGATGTCAAGTGGGAAAACCGCGCTCACTTCTTTGCCGTCTCAGCGCAGGTGATGCGGCACATCCTTGTGGACTATGCTCGCCAGCACAGCTCCGAGAAACGCGGCGGATGTTTTCAGCAGGTTACGCTGGGTGATGACCTGGTCGTGTCGCGAGAACGATCCGCGGAGCTGGTAGCGCTGGACGAGGCCATGCAAGCGCTCGACGAAATTCATCCGCGCCGAAGCAAGGTCGTCGAGCTGCGTTACTTTGGTGGTCTGAACAACACCGAGGCGGCCGCGGTGCTGAAAGTTTCGGAAGCAACGATCGAGCGCGATTGGCGATTTGCGAAGGCGTGGCTCTATCGTGAACTTCAACAGTAACGACAGGCAATGAAACCGGAACGGCTGCAAAAGATCGATCAGGTATTTCAGTCTGCGCTGGACCTCGCGCCCGGCCGACGAGCGATCTTTATCGACGATGCCTGCGCCGGCGACTCAGAGCTGCGCCGCGAGGTTGAGTCGTTGCTCAAAGCTCATCAGGACGCCGGCGACTTCATCGAAGACTCGGCCTCAGACGTGGCTGCTAAGCTCCTGGCTGAGAAGCGAACACTGGTAGGGCCCGGGCAGGTGGTCGGTCAGTATCTAATCGAGGCTCTCTTAGGCGCCGGCGGGATGGGTGAAGTCTATCTCGCAAAAGATAAGTTGGGACGCAAGGTAGCGCTGAAACTACTGACCCAGGCGCTCAATCGCGATGAGTCCAGCGTCGCTCGGTTCCAACAAGAGGCACGGACGCTGCTGGCGCTAAATCATCCGAACATCGTCACCATCTACGACATCGGCCAAACTGATACGGCCTACTATATTGCCAGCGAGTTGATTGAAGGCGAGACGCTTCGGCAGCGCCTCGTGAAGCGTGACATCGACCTTCAGGAAGTTCTGGAAATCGCAAATCAGATTGCCAGCGCGTTAGCTGCCGCGCACAAGAAAGGCATCGTACACCGCGACGTCAAGCCGGAAAACGTCATGATTCGCCAAGACGGCTACGTGAAGGTGCTCGACTTTGGCATCGCTAAGTTAACCGAACAATTTGCGGCAGCCGACTTGGAAGCGCCGACGATGAGACAAGTCCACACCGCCGAAGGAACAGTAGTGGGCACCGCTCCTTACATGTCGCCCGAACAGGCGCGCGGTTTGACCGTGGATGCGCGCACGGACATTTGGAGTTTGGGTGTGCTGCTATACGAGACGATCGCGGGCCGCACGCCCTTTTCTGGCGACACAACGCAGGATGTAATTGCCTCAGTGCTTCAGAAAGCGCCGCCTCCCCTAGCCCGCTATGCGCGAGACGTTCCTGAAGCACTCGAATGGATTGTTTCCAAAGCGCTGCGTAAGGACAAAGCGGCAAGATATCAAACGGCGGCGGAGCTGCTTGTCGATCTGAAGGAGCTGAAAAAGAAGATGGAATTCGCGAGGTCGCTGGGGAGCAGGACAGACGCGCCGGCGGCCTTAGTCCCGACGTCAAGCGCCGAGTACATTGTCATCGGAATCAAAGGGCATAAACT
>QHXE01000689.1 GCA_003222835.1 Acidobacteriota bacterium
TTCCAACCATTCAAATGCCTTGTCTTTTTCACCTAATCCCGCATATACGGCAGCGACGTTTCGTCCGCTTGTTTCCTTTTTCGCATACTTTCCTTCCAACTCTTTGGCGACAGCGATTGCTTCGGCATGTCTTCCCGTAACGCCGTATCCATAACCCAAAAACAAAAGAGCTTCACCGGCTCTGTTACTCAGTTCGACCGCCTTTTCAAAACTTGCGATGGCTTCGGCGTTGCATACTTTCTTCAAGTATGAAAGTCCAAGATATTCGTAGGCAACCGAAAAATTCGGATCGAGTTCAATTATTTTGCGAGTGTTTTCAATGCTTGCGACATGGTCGTTTTGCGACTGATAAGTTATCGAAACATTGACGCCGATCATACTCGAGAGCGGATCAATTTCCTGTGCCCGCTTGATCATCACAGCTGCTTCATCAAACCGTCCAAGAGTTCTTAGAAGAAGGGAATACCAGTGATACGCAGTTGCATAATTCGGGTTAAGCTCGATAGCCCGCTTGAATTCTCGTTCCGCTACCGTCCATTGCCACAATAGCTCAGTGACGCGACCTAGCGATGCATGTGGTTCAGCTAATTGGTCGTCTATGGCTATTGCCCGTTCGGCATAAGCCTTCGCTTGCGGTACTGTTTTGCTTAGCGGAGTTCCGGCGTATTGATTCAAGAGAGCATAACAATCGGCGAGACCAGCGTAAGCGAGTGCGTAATTCTTCCGCGGTTCGCCGGTTCCAGTAATATCGTCCTTTCAAATAAAGCTCGTAGGCCTCGGTGCTGTCCGTATAACGCTTTAGTAAAACAGCCCTTTCTTCACCGAGCAATTTGACTTTAAGCGCGTCAACCACCGCCAGCGTGATCTCGTCCTGGACATCAAAAATGTCCTGCATCTCGCGGTCGTAACGCTCAGACCAGAGATGGTAACCGTCGGTCGCGTTAATGAGCTGAACCGTGATGCGGAGGCGATTGCCCGATTTTCTCACGCTGCCTTCCAGCACACTGTTGACGTGCAGGGCGCGGCCGATTTCGTCCACGTTAGCGTTCTTGGCTTTGAACGAGAACGAAGAAGTCCGCGCGGCGACCTTCAAGTTTTCAATCTTCGCGAGCGCGTTGAGTAGTTCTTCGGCCAACCCATCGCAAAAGTATTCGTTCTCCGGGTCGGTGCTCATGTTCGCGAATGGCAGCACAGCGATAGAGGGACTAACGCGGAGTCGTCCAGTAGTGATCTCTTCACTCGGTCGGGAAGCAGGAAGAGCGATCGTTGCCGACTCGGACTCAGAGGCCGTAGCAGCAACAAGGAGTGTCCCGTCCGTGCGACAGAACTTCAGCGCGTCATCAGTCTCGACGCGATTACACTGGGGGCAGCGTTTCATTTTATGTAGCGCAAGCTGTCAGCTTGCGAACTCTTAGCCTCAGCGCAAAGTAACAGTTTGCGCTACTGTGGCAGACCGACGCGCTTGACGAGTTCAGCAAAGCGCGGGTCGTCGCGCAGCGGGTCAAGCCGCGGATCGACCTTCGCAAGGACCAGATCAATACTCCGCTCGTCGTACGCCTTATCCAACGATTTAAATGCAGCTTCCTTTTCTCCTAATGCTACGTATATCTCGGCGATAAGATACGAAGAAACATATTCGCGGCCAGATCGCTCCCTCAATTCAGCCAGCAATTTCTCCGCCTCGACCCGTTTTCCGGCGAGCGCAAAAGCATGCGCGAGGCACGCGACCGCCAACTGTATACGGTTTGAGCCGTCCACCGCCTTCTGAAACTCGGCAATAGCCTCAGGAAACATTCCTTTTTGTTCGTACGCCGATCCCAGACGCTGGTGAGCGACAGGTGACGTTGCATCCAATTCGATTGTCTTCTTTCCCGCTTCGATCGCTTCGTCGTAACGCCGGGCGAAATAGAAGATAAAGACGAGATGAGCTTTTACCGATACTGAAAGCGGCTCTAACTCCTCTGCCCGTCTGGCCTCGCGCACAGCCTCTTCTGACCTGCCCATACAAACCAGGTAAATAGCATAGAAGCGATGGGCGTTAGAATAGTTTCCGTTCAGTTCAATGCTATGCCTGAAATCCTCATCGGCCCCCGCCCAATCGCGCCCTTTCCATTTAACATGGGCGCGGGAGGCGTAAGCCTCGGCGAGCGCCGGGTCTATCTCCAGAGCCTTGTCAGCAGCGTTTCTGGCCTTCCGCACGGATTCCTGCGGCGGGATCACTCCCAGCATCACGTCCGGAATGCCAAGCAGCATATAAGTATCGGAAATCCCGACATAGGCCAACGCAAACGCCGGGTCCTTGTCTATTGCCTGCTGATAGAATTCGAGGCTCTGGCGCACGTCTTTCGGTGTCAGCTTGTTCCAATAAAATCGGCCCTTCAGATACAGTTGGTAAGCCTCGGGGCTAGTCGTATATACCCTGTTCAGCTTTTGCTCATCGGCGCCTGACAGTTTCAATTTTAGTTTGCTCGAAACGTCCCTGGCGATCTCGCTTTGCAAGCTAACCAGGTCGGATTGTTTGCGATTGTATTGCTCGCTCCAAATTACGTTTTCGGTTTGCACATCGACCAGTTCCAGAGTCAGCGTTAACTGTTCGCCGCGTTGCGCCACGCGCCCATTCAGAACCGCCTGCACGTTCAATTCCTTGCCGACCGTCTGCGGATTCGTCTCCTTGCTCTTGTAACGAAACACCGAAGAGCGCGCCTTGACGTTCAGGTTCGGCAGTTGCGACAGACTGCTGATCAATGTTTCGGTCATCCCGTCGGAGAGGTATTCAAGTTCCGCGTTGCCGCCTTCGTTAACGAAAGGCATGACGGCAATTGATTTGATTGCCGCGTTCGCACTGCGACCGCGGAGAGTGAAAGCTACGAGCGCGACGCCGCCAACCAGCAACGCCAAAGCGATGGCCACTGTCAGTTTGTGCTGCTTGATGCCAGCGACGAGGTATTCGGCGCTGGAGGCGCGGGTCGAAGGCGAAGATGATTGGTCACCGATCGCCGGGCCTAAGCTTTGGCGGCCCGTGCTCGCCACGTTCGGTACGCCTGATGTCGTCGCTTTTGATGGCGGCGGCACGGTCGTATCAGTTCCGGCGCCGGCCATCTCGCGTCGCAATTCTTTCAACTCGATCGCAACTTCTTTGATAGTTTGGTATCGCTCCTCCTTGTCCTTCGCCAAACACCGACGAACGATGCGCTGCAAGTCCGCGGGCGCCGACGGATTCAGATCCTTGATTTGAGGCGCGGGCTCGTAGATCAAACTGTGCAGCGACTTCACGACTGAATCACCTTCAAATGGCTTTCTGCTGGTGGCGGCTTCAAAGAGGATGCAGCCAAAGGAAAAAATGTCTGAGCGCTGATCGATTTCGTTGGTCTTGCCTTGCGCCTGCTCGGGCGACATGTAGCCGACTGTGCCCATGATCACGCCGGGCGTTGAGTGCTGTTGCATGATCGCAGTCGCGGCGTCACCGAAGTTTTCACCCTCCGCAGCTTCCGTTAGTTGCCGTTCGATCAGTTTGGCCAGTCCAAAATCCAAAATCTTCGCATGACCATCCTGGGTGATCATGATGTTGTCGGGCTTTAGATCGCGATGAACAATTCCAGCTGCGTGCGCTTTCGCGAGACCCTCGGCGACATGTTGCAGGCACCTTAACAACTTCCTCAATTCAGGGCGCTCACGATGAATCTTCTCGCGGAGGGTAACGCCTTCCACAAACTCCATCGCAATGAAGTGC
>QHXE01000690.1 GCA_003222835.1 Acidobacteriota bacterium
TGACTCTCGCGAGCGATAAGGTCCAGTGAGCTTGCGTCAAAGAGGGGCTCTCCTTCGTATCCAGCCACGTTGAGGCGGTGTTCCACATAGCGCGCTGTTTCTCCCGGACTCAGGGGCTCTAGATGGCTGAGGACGGCAATGCGCTGGGCGCAGTTGCCGCATTGTCAGCCAACTGAGGCTGTCCGGCGAGCACAATCTGCAATAATTTCGTGTGTTGCGTCTCGAAATTGGAAAGCAGGCGCACTGTTTCCAGTACGGATTCATCGAGGTTTTGCGCCTCATCCACAACCAACACAAATCGTTTGCTCGATAACATCTCGGCGAACAAGATCTCGTTTAGCCTGTTGTGCATGGCGACCAGCCCCAGGTCTTCTACGCCGAGATTCAATTCGCTGAGAATGTACTGGAAGAACTCGCGCGAACTGCATTGAGTCTGAGACAAATAAACGGTCCGGGCCGAGTCGCGCAAATCTTCGACTAGCTGGCATAGCAACGTGGTCTTCCCCATACCTGGCTCGGCGATGAGTGCCAGGAAGCCTCTGTCATTTCGTAACCCCGACGAAAGGGCATCAAGTGCCGCGAAGTGAGTTTGGCTTCGGTAGAGGTATGCTGGATTGGGGGTGACCCCGAACGGCTGCTCGCGCAGTTGATAAAAGTCCAGAAACATCGATCAACCTCCGGTGGTGCCGGCGACCGAAATAGTCGCTGGTTAGCGATTTTCGCCCTAAACCATGCGGGTTCCGGAAATTCTGGCCCCATTCATTCCGGAAATTCTGGCCGGTCTAGTACCAAGCAGGAACGCTAAGAATCTCCCTATGCCCTCGGTCGTTAGACCGGTCGGGCGGAGGGAGAGGGATGATTGGGATGCTAAAGCGTCACGAAATCGAGATTCTCCTTAAGGCGGGTCATTCGCAATCCGAGGTGGTCCGTTTGAGTGGCGTGGGGTTGCGCTCGGTGCGACGGATCGCCAAGGAACCGTTGGTGGTCGATGTCGACGATGCCGCCGAGCGGGAAAAACGGCGGATTGGCAGGCCAAACCTGGTCCAGAATTTCCGCGAGCAAGTGGAGGCGATTCTGAAGCAAGAGGCCAACCTGCCTTCACTGGAAATTCTCCGTCGTGTGCGGGAGGCGGGCTATCCGGGAGGAAAGACGGCGCTGTACGAACTGGTCGCTTCGCTGCGTCCTCAGGTGACCCAGCCGCTGGTTCGCTTTGAAGGTTTGCCGGGGGAATTCAGTCAGCATGATTTTGGGCAAGTGAAAGGTGCAGTTCCTCAATGGCTCCCTGCAGCGCGTTCATTTCTTTGCCTCGCGGTTGAAGTACTCGCGCCATATCCGCGTCAGTTTGGTTCCGAACGAGACGGTGGAACCTCTGGTGCGCACTTTGGCGGGGCACCTGCAGGATTGGGGCGGGCGTCCCCTGTTGTGCGTGTTCGACCGGCCGAAGACCATCGCTCTGAAGTGGGAGAAAAACGGGGAAGTGACGGAATGGAATCCGGTCTTCGCCGAAGCCACGCTGGAGATGGGCATCGGCGTGGAGTTGTGCTGGCCCTATCAAGCGCGTCAGAAAGGGAGCGTGGAGAATTTAGTTGGATTTGTGAAGTCTTCCTTCTTCAAGGTGCGGAAGTTTTATGATGAAGAGGATCTTCGCCAACAACTGGCCCAGTGGCACCACGAAGTGAATGAAGAACGACCCTGCCGTGCGACCGGAATCATTCCTGCGGTGCGTTTGGGGGAAGAGGCCCCACGGCTGCGGCCGCTGAGAGTGCGGCCGGAAGAATTGGCCCTGCGCATTCCGGTCTATGTGGGCCCGAATCAGATTCAGATCAGAGGGATTACGGAAGCGATACCCTGCCCACGTTCAGTCAAAAATGTATTTTGGATTCTCGCCTTTGCCGAAGAGAAGGAAGATCTTCAGGCTGATTCACCCGGCCTCGCCCCTCCCCTCACTCTTTCGAAGAATGAGTACTCGCGTAGGCGCCTCGGAAATCCGCAATGGCTTTTTCCGCCGCCTCGACAGCGTCTCGGTACGGCTTGAGAAAGAGAGCTTCCTCTGCTGCAGCGACCAGTATCTCGCCCTTGCCGGGAACGAGATAGCGGATGGTCACCACATTCTTTTTCACTTCGGGGCTGAAATACACTTCCTGATCAATTTTCTGCGGCACGGCTCTTTGTGCCTGGTCCCGACTTCGCAACAGATCCTGATACCGCGCAACACCTTGCGCATTCTGAGATGCGCCGTGGTTCGGCAGGGTAGCAGCCAGTGGGCGTTTTGCGATCGTTACGGCGATTAAAACTGCAGCGCTGGCAAGAAGACACATCAGTGACAATCGGACTAAAGTTGGCATGCGGCTATTCAATTGACGAATCATACGGGCTTCCCCCTCATAGCGCGATTGAGGCCAACATTAGCCGTTGCAGATGCGCCTGTCCTTGTCGAACAGCAAAGAACGATTTCAAATCGACCCTTGGGCGGGAAAGAGCGTCCCCCTACGGGCAGGATAAAAACGCACGGTCGAGAACTCTGCGCCCCCAAATGGCTTCGTTGAAGCCTTGGGAAGTTGAGTGTACGCGGGATCAAAGGGGAGGCAAGCGGTCGTCCAGCCTCGTCGTGCGAAGCAGCGACAGTCTAAAGCCAATCCAAATAAGGCGTTGCAGCCACAGAGGCAGCAACGGACCATCCCAGAAAGGCGATGGTCCATTACATGATAGTTACAGCGCTTGTGCTACTTCGCTTTGAAGACGAAGTTGATCGGCGTGGCCTCGTTCAATGTGACCGCTATTTCTTGTGTCTGCGTGCCAAACGTCTCGTGCCATGCCGTGAGGGTGTACTTCCCCGGAGGCAAATTGGGCAGCGTGAACGAGCCGTCGTCGCCGGTCACCGAATAATGCGACGTCTTCAGAACTGCGAAATAGGTCCGCATCCAGGGATGGATGTTGCATTTGACCGGGATGATCTCCGGTCGGGCGAAGGTCTCCGAGACCGCTGGGGTTCCCGGGGGCTGAGCCTTGTTCCACTCGCGATTAGATGTGGGCAAAGGGTGAATGTTGTGCG
>QHXE01000067.1 GCA_003222835.1 Acidobacteriota bacterium
AAGGCGCCATTGGAGATCATCGAGGACACGCCACGTCAGGGCAACGAGCAGTATGACGTTTATTACTTTGCCAGAACTGTTAACGCGGCGCGCACCGGACAGGAAGCGGGCAGTAGTCCCGACTTTCACTTCGCAGTCAACGGCAAGCCGGCAAAGGTTCCTGACAACTCCTATTTTGTGATGGGTGACGATCGCGACAATAGTCTGGATAGCCGAGCCTGGGGCTTTGTTCCTCGCGATTTGATTATTGGCCGGGCCATGTTCGTCTACTGGTCTTACGACGAAACCCAACCGTTTGGACCGATTGAATTTTTCACCAATACGCGGTGGCGCCGCACGGGAACGATGGTGAGATGACATCGGGCGCAGATCATTTTCCATTTGTCATTTGACATCTTTCAATTGCCATTTATGAAGGCTTTCTCCGTTTAGAATGGGGGACTTGTCCTATCCCCCGGCGGACAGGTCCCCTATCTAAACTGAACGGTTCTGACAAATGGAAAATGAATCTTTTCTCAAAAGACTTTCTGATGCGCGTCTGGGCGAGGGCCGATGATGACGAGCTCTTGGGTCGCTCTGCGCAGTTATCCTACTATTTCCTGCTCGCTCTCTTTCCGCTGCTGCTTTTTCTCATCACGCTATTTGGTTATTTCAACGGGGCCGGATCGCATCTTCGGCGTCGGCTGATTGCATATCTTGGCGACGTCATGCCGGCCTCCGCGCTTAAACTTGTCACGGCGACGATTGATGAAGTCACCCAGGCCCGCGGCGGCGGCAAACTGTCGGTCGGTTTATTGCTGGCGTTATGGGCTTCGTCCAGCGGCGTGAATGCTATCAGTCAATCGCTCAACGCGGCGTATGACGTGCGCGAGACGCGGCCATGGTGGAAGGTGCGGCTGATTTCGATAGTACTGACGGTGGCATTATCAGTCTTAATAATTTCTGCTTTGCTGATTGTGCTCTATGGCGGACGGTTTGGCCATTTCGTCGCCGCGCTGATCCATGAGGGAGGCGCCTTCTCGATCGTCTGGAGAGTTCTGCAATTTCCGATCGCGCTTATTTTTGTCTTCGTCACCTTCGACCTCATTTATCGCTTTGCGCCGAATGTGAAAGGACCAGGACGAGACTCGCATTTGCCGGCATCCGATTTTCGCCGTCGTTGGTTGTCGCCCGGCGTGGTGGTAGCCGTGGTTCTATGGTTGCTGGTGTCACTGGGATTTCGTCTCTATCTTCACTTCTTCAACTCTTATAGTGCGACGTATGGCTCACTCGGCGCATTGATCGTTTTGATGCTGTGGTTTTATCTCACGGGGACAGCGATCCTTCTGGGAGCGGAAATAAATTGCGAGTTAGAAAGTAAGTCATCAAACTAAGAATCCTGCGTCCATTCTATCTTCCTAGTTCACATCTCACTTTTAATTTGATTTTTCGTTCCTGCTTCAAGTTCGAGAACGATGCATTCACTCGTTCTCTTTTCAAGCGAGAGTCCACTTCGACAGTTAGGAACGCCGCGCCTCTGTGACGGCATGGACTTTGCTGTCTCATCCATTCCAGTTGATTAGAGTGTTCTAAGAAAGGACGGTGCTATGAGATGCTTTGGACAATTTTGCTGATATTGCTGGTTTTGTGGTTGTTGGGTTTTGTAAGCGGAATTGCTGGTAACTTGATTCATCTCTTGCTACTGGTGGCGCTGGTTGTGCTGGTCATCCAGTTGATAACCGGTCGCCGCGTGGCAATCTAGCTGTGACGGAGCGCGAGGTTACGGAAAGATTTATGAGCGAACAAGGGGAGGGAAGCAATGCGATACGAAGACGAACTTAAAGGGAAAGGCAAGCAGGTGAAAGGCGCCGCGAAAGAAAAACTTGGTAAGTTGACGGGCGATCCCAACCTGCGACAGCGAGGCACAAACGAAAGGGTTGAAGGAAAGGTCCAGGAGAAAGTTGGCAAGGCCCGACGCAAAGTAGGCGAGGCCGTTGAAGATCTGGGCGAACGGATCGCCAGCAAACGGTGATGCTGGCGATTCATTCCTTTATTCCCTTTATGAGAGGAGGAAGCGAAGATGAAAACGAAACTAATGCTGTTGCCGGCAGCGGTCGCGACACTCGTCTTAGGCGTGGCTGCTTGTAACACGAACATGAACATGAACGAGAACGCTAACGCCAGAGCGCCCGCAAACGCGAACATGGCCACTCCCCGAGCTGAAGCCACGAAACCGGCGACAGGCCGCGGACAATATACTGAGGAGCAAGCTCGCGAAGAGCGTGAGAAGGCCAAGGCGAATAAGGAAACGATTGGCCAATCGCTCGACGACGCTTGGATTCATACCAAGATCGTGGCCAAGCTGATCGGTGACACGAAGACGCCAGAGAGAAATATCAACGTCGACGTGGTGGAAGGCGCTGTTACTTTGCGTGGAAGTGTCGATACCGCCGAGGCGAAGACTGAGGCGGAGCGTATCGCTAAAGAAACCGAGGGCGTCACAAAGGTAAATGACCAGCTTAAGGTGGTGGCGACAAACAAACCTGTGAAGAACGCCAACACAAGCAAGGGCAAGCCAAGCTACTAAAAGGGAATTGAAAATTGAAAAATGCAAATTGCAAATTAAGTTCGGAGGACCATAATCGAAGCGAGGGCAGATGGTTGAATGACTTATTAGACGCCAATCACATGCTCCCTATCCTGGCCTAAAAACTTGCGCTGATAGACGGTTGATGTGAGTGGCAGGTCTAATTTGCGATTTGCAGTGTCTTGCTTAAAAATATTTCTTGAAGATTTGATTCCCAAAGCCGCGACTTTTCGTGTACGCTTGTAGACCGCATGAGCGAAAAGATTCGCAAGGTCCTCTCGTTTCCGTCGCCGGTTCCTGCGAAGGCGGACTACCAACGCGTCAAATCAAGTTATTCGCTTCGCGAAATCAAACAGATGTTTGGTTTGAGCGAGCGCACCGTGCGTCGCTGGACTGAAAACGGAATCATTCAAGGCACGCCCATCGGTGACAGTGCAGACTTCACTTACGACTTTCAGGCGCTCACTCTGTTTCGACGGGTGCGCGAAATGCGCGGGCAAGGTCTAACCATCAAGCAGATCGAGGCGGAGCTGCAAGGCCAGATGAGTTTATTCCGGCCCGTGGGCGGCCAGGTTGCCCGGTTGCTGACGCCTTTCGAGGAAGCGCTGCTGCTGCACGAACAGAGTGACGAGAAGGCAGCGGAGTTTTATCTCGAAGCGATCAATGAAGGCGATAACATCGCCGAAGCTTACTGCAATCTGGGAATCATCGAGTTGGAGCGCGGCAAAACGATGGGCGCGCTCGAGAATTTCACCCAGTCGCTGAAACACGATCCACGTCACGTCGAAGCGCATTACAATCTCGCCAATCTCTATTACGACGCCGGCGATTTTCCCCTCGCGCGCTTGCACTACGAAGCCGCTGCCCAAATCGAGCCCAACTTCTCGCTGGTCTATTACAATCTCGCCCTGGTCTATCACCGCTTGAATAATGTGCCCGCGGCCACACAATCTCTCAACCGATATAAAGAGCTGGAACCCAGTGACGAAGAGATCGAACTAGTCGATCAACTCTTGAAGGCCATGGATGTGGGCCGACCCGGAACTGACTTTGGTGTCGAGTCCGGTCGCTGATTTCCTTCGTCCAATGCAAGTCTCCAAGGGGCAAAACATCGATGTGGTAGTGATTGGCGCCGGTGTGTACGGCGCGTGGATCGCTTATGAACTTCAGCGATCCGGAAAGCGAGTCATCCTGATCGATGCTCACGGTACCGGACACAGCCGTTCCAGCTCCGGTGGGGAATCGCGCATCATACGCATGGGCTATGGCGCCGATGAAATCTACACGCGTTCGGCGCAGCGGTCTTTGCAGCTCTGGAAAGAGTTGTCTGCTAAAGCGGGCGAGAACCTGTTTCGGCCAACCGGAATTTTGTGGCTGGCGCATGAAGACGATCCGTATCCGGTCCAGAGCGCTGAGACTCTGAACCGTCTGGGAATTCGCTTTGAGGAATTAACTGCTGCGGAAGTCGCTCGACGTTATCCACAGCTCGGATTCGATCGGATCTCGTGGGCGATGTTTGAGCCGGACAGCGGAGTATTGACGGCCCGCCGCGCGGTGCAGGCAGTGGTGCGCGAAGCGATTAGTAACGGCATCGAATATTTGCTGGACTCCGAGAGCGCATCTTAGCCGCGACTTATGTTTTCGCTTGTGGAGCATGGCTGCCGAAAATGTTTCCCGGTCTATTAGCTGATCGGATTCACCCAACACGCCAGGAAGTCTTTTTCTTCGGCGCCCCGGCAGGTGACTGTCGTTTCACCATGCCGGCTTTACCTACCTGGATCGACTTCGAGGACGAAGCTTACGGTCTGCCGGATCTTGAGGGACGCGGCGTGAAGATCGCGATTGATCGGCACGGACCAAGATTCGATCCCGAGAGTGGCAACCGGGTAGTTACTCCTGAAGGTTTGCTTGAAGTACGTCAATATCTAGCTAGACGTTTACCGGAATTGAGAAATGCGCCGGTTACGGAAACGCGTGTTTGTCAATACGAGAACACGTCAAACGGCGACTTCCTCATCGATGTTCATCCGGATTTTGAAAATGTCTGGCTGGTCGGCGGCGGCTCGGGCCATGGCTTCAAGCATGGGCCAGTCGTAGGCGAGTATGTCGCTGCCAGAATAGATGGTAAGAGCGAAGGAAGCGAAGCGCGATTTAGTCTGGCGACCAAGGCCTTTCACCAACAACGAACGGTTTATTAAGAGAGATGCGGGCAGGATGCCCGCGTACCGCCGACACGGATGTCGGCGCTCCAGGTCCCTAACTCGCGGCTGCGGCGGCGATTTCAGTAGCTTCGGCCAGGCGCTTAACAATCACCAGCGTGATGTCATCGGCGGCGGGCGTGCCCTGGCAGAATTTTGTGAGGGCAGATTCGATGCGGTCGCGTATGCCGCTTGCTGAAGTATCGAGGTTGCGCGCTACTACTTCGTAAAGACGCGTGGCGCCGAATTCTTCGCCGCTGGGATTCACAGCTTCGGAAACTCCATCCGAATAGATCACCAGCACGTCGCCGGGATAAAGCTTCGTACGTCCTTCTCGAAAATCCGCATCCGCCAGAATACCCAGCGGCAAACCTCCGGAAGCAAGTTGTTCCATCGTGCCGCCGGCGTGAACAATTAACGGTGGATTATGGCCGGCGTTCAAGAAAGCGAGCGCGCCATTCTTAGGATCGAGTTCGGCATAGAAGAGCGTGACGAATCGATTCGGCGGAATGCTTTCAACCAAATAGCGATTCACCGCGCCGATCGTCTTCACTATAGAGTCATTCGCGTCGGCCTGCGCATGTACAGCAGCGTGCAGCGATGACATTAATAACGCGGCCGCCGTGCCTTTACCGGAAACGTCTCCCAGCGCGACGATCAGGTTGCCACCTTCACGCTCGATGAAATCATAATAATCGCCGCCGATCTCATAGCAGGGAAAGCTGATGCCCTGCAATTCATACCCAGCCACTTGCGGCGCCTTCGACGGGAGGAACCGCTGTTGAATCTCGCTGGCAACTTGCTGCTCGCGTTCGAGTCGTTCGCGCTCGATCTGCTCTTCGGTCAGACGAGCGTTCTCGACGCGAATTGCCGCCACCGAAGCCAGCGTCGTCAACAGCTTCAAATGATCTCCGGTGAAACGACTATCCGCCAGAGGCGAGTCGGCGTAAATGATCCCGAAAACGTTGGCGCCGACTCCGAGGGGCACAGCCAGCACGGAACGCACGCCTTGCAGCATGACAGTGCCGCCGGCAAATCGCGGATCAGCCTGCGCGTCAGAGGTCAGCACCGATTTGCCGTTTGCCACCACTTCGTCAATTACGGAGCGGCTGATGCGAATCTCGCCGACTTCGCCGACGCGATCCCGCAAGCGCGCCACGGCAACCTTCAGTTCGGTGTTCTTGTGGTCGCGCATCATGACCATGCAGCGATCGGCGGGGACTGCTTCGAACACCAGTGAAACGATGTCCTCCAGAGTCTGATGTAGAGTTGTGGAAGCCAACAGCGTGACCCCGACTTTGCTGATCAGCGCCAGCAGATCGCTCTGTTTCGCGGGATGCCGAGCCGTGGCGTCGTCGGATTGTGTGCGCGCGCCTTCGATCGCCTCGAACAGGCCCGAAGTCGTGCGATCGGCCGATGAAAGTGCGATGGTGGCTTCGGGAATCGACGCCGAATTGTCGGTGATCATCGTCGCCCCGCTGCTGAGCGGAAACGGACTGTCGTTGAAGATGATCTCGGTCTCGCCAATCTGGATGCGCCCCCCACGCGTCAACGTTACCGTCTTTTCGAGGACCGTGCCGTTGTAAAGCGTGCCGTTAGCCGATCCCAGATCCTGGAGAAAGTATTCATCTCCCTCGCTGCGCACTTCGGCATGCACACGCGACGCGAACGGGTCAGGAATGCACAGATCGTTACGCGCCGAGCGGCCAATGGTGACGCGCAGGCGGTTGATCGGAAAATGCTCGGCGGCGCGATCCGGATATTTGACAATCAACTCAGCCATGGATGATTTTCTCTAGAAATGCCAAATGAAAAATGGTCCGGCGCATCCACCACCCCAAGCGAACTGCCCGCTTTGGGGACCCCGGTCCGCTCGCGGTTCTGACACGAAGCCTCACGCCTCCTGCGTCCTCGGTTTTTGCGTGGGCGCGACCGTGTGCGCCCCGTATCGCCGCACTACGACGGTGCCGGCAATCAAGTCATGTAAGGCGCGCCCACTCGGGTTTACCGCAGCGAGCAGAAAACCAAGTCCGAACAGCAGCAACGATAGGGGGTATCCCACAAAGTTTCGCAATAGAATACGAGCTATTCCCGGTCGCCGCCCGTCGGTGCGTTCGATGCGCAAGCCGGTCGTCCACTTGCCAACTGTCTGCCCATAAATTCCAGCCAACACGCCCAAGTCAAGCACGGCAACAACGGAAGTGACAATTAGTCCAATCTTCTCAGCCGTGCCACCGGCCATGCGCGCGCCGCCACCCATCAGCCGGGCGATCATAATACTAAGAGTAAGAATCAATGCCAGCAAGATATAGTCAATCAACAACGCTCCGCAACGAAGCGCAAAGGGCGCCCGATAACGCACTCGGACATGGGGCTCGGATCGATAGCTTGCCGAACGGCGCCCTGGTTTTGGAGGTTGAAGTTTTGCAGTCATTAGGGAACTCGTTAGTGGATTTCAAGTCTCAGGTCTCAAATTTCAGAACTCTCAACCAAGCAAAAAATGCACAGTCGTTTCACCCAGGCGAATGCGGTCGCCGCTGTCGAGCGGTCGAGGCTCCCGCGGCTCGAGTCGAATCACGTCGTTGACTACCGTACCGTTTACCGAGCCCAAGTCTTCGACCATGAAAGTTTCACCTTCCCGCCAAATGCGGGCGTGGCGTCGCGAGACCTTGGTTTGCGGATCGAAGCGCGACAGATCCACTTCGGGAAAGATATTTGACAGCGGGTCTGTTCTGCCCAGAAGGTTGCTGTCTTTTTGCAAAAGAAATGATGCGTCCAGTTCCGTTGTGCCGCCCACGATCAGCTTCGCTGTGGGCCGCGCCGCTGCCAACGCCGCCGCGGCCAACGGCTGCCGCGATCCGCAATGCGCGCAGAAAATGTCGTCCGCGGCGATGCGTCCGCCGCAGAATCCGCAGTAGACCATCGCGACGCTTATGGTCTCGCCACCCAACTGACTGGCAGGCAAACCATAGGTGACCTGGCCCGAGCGCAGCTTTTCGAGGTGCGAAGAAAGCACTTCGCGCATCTCCGCGCCGGATTGGAAACGATGTTCCGGCTTGTATTCGACGGCCCGCATCAGGATGCGTTCCATTTCACTGGAAAGCCCAGGATTAATCTGGCGAGGACGTGGATTCTTTGCGAAGTCGAAAATCAGCAGTGGATTGTCTTGTGGATCCGATCCGGTCAGGAGATGAAACATCGTCGCCCCTAAACTGTAAATGTCTACGCGCGGATCGGCCCGGCCGCTGAATAACTCCGGGGGTGCATAGCCCATGGTGCCGACGGCCGTAACTCCTTTTTCCGCCTTGTTAACCCAACGCGCGATGCCAAAATCAATCAGCATGATCCGGTTGTTGTTGCTGTCAAGCATCAAATTCGCGGGCTTCAGATCGCGATAGATTATCGGCTGCCGGCGAGTGTGCAGATACTCGAGGACGTCCGCGGTCTGGATTCCCCACTCGGTCACCGTCGGCTCGTCAACGCGTCCTCCCGGCGTCTTGCGCAGGCGCGAAGACAAATCGCTTCCCGGAATAAACTTCATTACCAGATAGAAGCGTTCCGAATTCTCGTCGTAGAAATAGTCGTAGACCGTGGGAATCGAAGGATGCTCGAGCGCGGTCAGTAACAACGATTCGCGCTTAAAATCGGCAATCGCTTTCTCATGCTGGGTGTCGTCGAGGTGCGATTCGATCATTTCTTTGACCGCGCGAGGAGCGTCGCCCAGATTGCGATCCTTTGCCAGATAGACCGCGCCCATGCCGCCGCCACCAATGCGACGAACGATCTCATAGCGGTTAGTCAGAACTTTACCGGCGGCGAGTGCTTTGGGCTTCGATCTCTTTCTCGCAGGTTCATCGCCGCGGGAAGTCAGGGATGAGAATTCTTCGCTCTCGGCCATCTCGCCGGTTCCTGACGCTTGATGAGCGTTGCTTGGCGAGGTGGCTTCGACAACCAGCTTGTCTGAGGGCTCTGCAATTAACAATCCCTGGCTCTCAACCGGAATCTGCACATTGTCCGCCGTAGCTTCCAGGTCGATGCCGCCACCGACGACGGGCGAGTCATCGCCCTGCTGGCGCGCGCCGCAGTTACCGCAAAAGTTTTCGTCCGGCGCCATGCCGACGCCACATTTACAACAGAGGGCCATCTTTAATTTTTTGAGGCGTTACAGAACCCCGACTCGTCGGCGTAGCGACCGGAACCATCTGTCATTTTTCATTTGCCATTTTTCATTTGCCATTTCTTTGGGACGCAACGCTCGGCGCACTGCGGAGCCATTGACTCCGGCCGATGATGACAAATGAAAAATGGAAAATGACAAATGATAAATATCCGGTCGCTACCGCTCGCCGTTGCGGTAACAGCGGGCCTAATTTTTATCTCAAAACGCGGAAGCGCAAGAATGTCTTGCCGACGATAATCTCATCGCCGTCTTTTATCGGATAGCGATTGCCGGGCGCTAACCTTCGTCCGCGGTTTACGAATGTGCCGTTTGTCGATCCTAAATCCTCTATCAGGTATTGACCGTCGCTGAGCGAAATGCGCGCGTGCCGCCGAGATACCTTTGCTTCGGGATCGTCAGAATCAAGATCCACGTCCGGGAATATGCCGCCGTCTGCATCCCAGCGGCCAATATTTGCGTCTTTCTCAATCAATTGAAATTGTTTACCGGCGGAACTGCCGCGCTCAATTGCCAGGGTGGCGTGCGGCCGACGTTTGCCTCCGGCCAGCGGCGCCGAAGTCTCCTGCTCCGAGACGACGGCAGGCTGTGCGCCTGACGAATTGGCTAAAGCAAGTGATGGTTCTCTTCGTGCCAGAGCGCCGGAGCCATTGGGCTGCGAGCCATTGCCTTGCGGGCCGCCCTTAGAGACCTCGCCCTCGTTTCCCGTGAGCCACAGAGCCGCGCCACATTCGTCGCAATATCGGGATCCACCCAGATTCTCTGTCCCGCATCTTTCGCAAATAGTCATAGACAAGCTGGCGTAATCGTCCAAAAAAACGACCGCCCCGCGCAGCAGTATCTTAACGCGAAACTCTTAAGCGCGCCACCGGCTTCAAGTGGATCAGACCGGCATCGTGAAATGATTGACTTCGCGGTTCGGCATGGTGACCGTCGTCGTCTATAATGGATCGTCGATTGAAGGCTTTTTCTTTGAAACCGCGTGCAAGCTTTCATCGTAAACACATCTCAGCGTTGAAACTATCTGTGCGGGCGCGGCATCTAAATTACCGAAAAGAACGCCATCCCGGCTCAGTCAAGCTAAATTTAAGGAATTGAAATTCAATGGCCCTCAGTAGAAAGAAAAAAGTAATTATTGCTGTGTCCGCAGTCGTGGTACTGGCGCTGATCGTAATCATCAGCGTCCTGGCCAGCCGTAAAGACGAACCCGAAGTAACCACCGTTAAGGTCGACGTACGCCCCGAATTGCGCTCGACAGTGACGGCCTCCGGCGAAGTCCGACCCGTTCGTTACATCAAGCTGACGAGCGAAGTGCCCGGACGTATTCAAGAGATCTATGTGAACGCCGGCGACCAGGTAAAGAAAGGCCAGCCATTGGTGCGCGTCGACCCGACGCAATTGCAATCTAGCCAGGAAGCTCAGTTCGCCTCGACACAGGCTTCGCTCAGCGACGTACAAAACGCGCGCGGGGCAGTCTCTCAGGCCCAACAGGCGCTGAATGTGTCGGAAGTCTCGGTGGCCCAGGCGCGCCAGCAAGTACTGGCATCGCAAACCAGCGTGAGTCGCGCCCAGATCGATCTCAACGCCGCGCAGCGCGAGTTGAAGCGCGTTAGCGATCTGATTGAGTCCGGCGTGTCATCACGCTTCGATTACGATGCCGCGCGCGACCGTTACGAACAGGCCAAGGTAGCGCTCGAAACCGCGAAGGCAAACCTGGAAGTGGAAAAGAGGGCGGTCGAAGAGGCCATCGCCAGGCGCGATCAGCAACGCGAGGCAGTAAAAAGCGCTCAGACCGGCGTGAAGACGAGCGAGCAGCGCGCTAACCAGCAACAGGCGTTACTCCGCGGCCAGACCAGTCAACGCCAAAAGGCCACGCAGTATTCGCCGCTTAATGGAGTCGTCGCCGACATCCCGACTCGGGTTGGCGAATACGCCGTCTCCCAATTGTCCACGACTCCACTGATGACCATTGCCGACATGTCGACAATCAACGTCGAAGTAAATGTGGATGAAACGGAAATTGCGAGCGTGGAAGTGGGTCAACAGGCCAAGATCAAAGTCGACGCTCTTGGTGAAAAGGAATTGACTGCGGTCGTGACTCTGAAGAACCCGCTGGCGATCGCCAAGTCGGACACCCAGGGCGGTCTGTCGAATCGCGTGAACGTGCAGGAAGCGAAAGAGTTCAAAGTGACTCTGGAACTCAAGGACATTACGGAAGACGTGAGCGAGAAGCTGCGGCCGGGCATGAATTCTACGGCCACGATTACCACTAAGACCCACAATAACGTGCTGGCCGTCCCGCTTCAGGCGATTGTCGAGAAGGCACCGCCGACACCGACGCCTGGCGGATCGGTCGCGAGCAGCGCGCCAACGCCCTTCGGTGAGAAGCCGAAAGAATTGAAGGGCCTCTATATTCTGGACAAGAACAACAAGGTGAAGTTCGTCGAGGTGACTACCGGCATTACCGGAGAATCAGACATCGAAATAGTCAGCGGGTTGCAAGCCGGAACTGAAGTTGTAACCGGTCCGAGTCGCGTGCTCAAGACCCTGAAAGAAGGCTCGAGCGTGAAACGACAGACAAAAAAACCGGAAGCCGGCGCCAGCCCGTCGTAGGTGATAAGTACTAATGGCCGAAGCTACGATAGAGACCCCAGCAATATCTCCGAGCTTAGTCGTCAAGCCGGAATTGCCTTCAGCCGATGGCAAGACCAATTCGCTCATCGCGATGCGCGATCTCTGGAAGACGTACGACATGGGCGCCGAAAAAGTGCACGCGCTCCATGGCGTGTCATTCGACGTGCGTCGCGGCGAGTATGTAGCCATCACCGGGCCATCCGGATCAGGCAAGTCAACCTTGATGAATCTGATCGGCTGTCTCGACACTCCGTCGCAGGGACAGTACTGGCTAAATGGCAAGAATGTTTCCGAGATGGACGATGACGAATTGGCGCGCATACGCAATCAGGAAGTCGGTTTTGTCTTTCAGACTTTCAATTTGCTGGCCCGCGCCACTGCGCTGCATAACGTCGAGCTACCTTTGATCTACGGCGGCATTCCCGGAGCTAAGCGTCACGAAATGGCCAAGCAGGCGTTGAGCGAAGTCGATCTTATGGATCGCATGATGCATCGACCCAACGAGCTTTCGGGCGGCCAGCGCCAGCGAGTCGCGATTGCGCGCGCGCTGGTGAATCATCCATCCATCCTGTTGGCTGACGAACCGACCGGCGCGCTGGACACCGCGACGAGCTATGACATCATGAACCTGTTCGAGAAGCTACATGAAGACGGAAACACTATTATTCTGGTCACGCACGAGCACGACATTGCCGCCCGTGCGCATCGCATTATCGCAATTCGCGACGGCCTGATCGAAAAGGACGAACAGATTAGATAGCACTCCAAAAGCAATCTCTGTTTTTGTTCAGGCATTCTCGCCACGGCTCCTGGTAATGATAGGCGAGAGTGCCTTTCGTCATGTTAAGCTGAGTTCGACTTGAGGATTTAATGTCTGCCGTCACTCACGAGATATCAACTATACGCAGACCACGACATTCCCTTCGACGCGTCATAGGGCTGCGCATTTCCACTCTATGGGAAGCGTTTAGCGTCGCGGCCAGCAGCCTGCGCCAGAACAAATTGCGCACTGCGTTGACCCTGGTGGGCATCATTGTTGGCGTCACCGCCGTGATCTCCGTAGTCACGATCATCAAGGGATTGGATCAGACTGTGGCGCAAACCTTTTCTTCTCAGGGTTCGACCGTCTTCACGATCTCGAAACGGCCGCGGGTAATCACCTCGCGCGAGGACTTCATCAGGCACAACAAGCGTAAGGACATCACCGAAGATGACGTGCAGGCTGTCTTCCGATTGTGCACGGTGTGTTGGCGCACTGGTGTCGCGGCCAACGATGCGGTCAGCATCAAGCATGAAAACCAGAAAGCCGATAACGTTGCGGTTCGGGGGATCGCCCCCATCTCCATGTTTGATATTGACGGCGTGGCCTTGGATGTGGGCCGTCTTTGGAACGACAGCGAAGGCGACTCTGCGCATGAAGTCTGCGTCATCGGACCCGATATCGTCACGAACATGTTTCCCTATCACTCGCCGGATCAGATTGTGGGACAGGACATTTGGGCTGGGGGGCACGTATATAAGATTCTGGGCGTGCTTCAACCGCTGGGAAAATTCTTCGGTATCTCTCGTGACAACAGAATCTACGTTCCGTTCGCCACCTATAAGAAGAATTTTGGCTTGAATGTCGCGCGCGGCGCATTCACGGGCTCTGGCACGATTGTGGCTTTCGTTCAGACCCAAACCGCTCCTCAACTGGAGGCCGCTGAGGATCAGGTTCGGGCCATCATGCGTAACCGGCGCGGCAAGACGTTCCATGATGAAGACGATGGCTTTGCCTTGGAAACGGAAGACGTATTTCTGAATCTGTATTCCAGCGCGACATCGAACATCTACCTGGTGACCATCGGCGTGGCGGCGATTTCGCTGGTCGTGGGCGGAATCGTGGTGATGAACATTATGCTGGTTTCGGTCACCGAGCGCACGAAAGAAATTGGGATTCGGAAAGCGGTCGGCGCGCGCCAGACGGACATCCGCACTCAATTTTTGATCGAAGCCGTGATGGTTACCGCGATCGGCGGCGTCATGGGAGTCGTGACGGGGTTTGGAACCGCCTGGTTAATTGCGTTGGCCATCGGTTTTCCTTTGCTGTTCAGCATCTGGTCAGCCGTGTTGGGCGTCGGCGTATCATCGGTCGTGGGCGTGATCAGTGGCCTCTGGCCGGCTTGGCGAGCGGCACGTCTCGATCCGATTGAAGCATTACGAGCTGAATGAAGTCCGACAAACTTTTAGTTTGTCGCTGCTTGGGCTAGAGGCTCGACGCGGTGGTCAACGACAAACTGAAGTTTGGCGAACAAATTATGAACTTTGTTGACATAAAAGAATCCGCTTGGATGGCAATCGACACCGTACGCAGCAACAAGCTCCGCTCGTCGTTGACGATTCTGGGTGTGAGCGTCGGAGTCGTCACCGTGATGTTCATGGTCTCGATCATCCAGGGATTGAACAAAGCATTCGCAGCGCAAATCGAGTCGCTCGGCTCGAACACTATCTGGGCCACAAAGTTCGATCCCAGCATTGGCCATCAGATTACGGATGAAGAGATACACCGCAAGGAACTCACTCTGGAGGATGCGGATGCCATTCGCCGCGAAGCTCCTTCGGTCGCCGACACCTCGCCTTTTTATCGCAAGATTGCTGAAACGGTGCGGCATCAGGACAAACAAACTGATACTCCGATTTTGTTGGGCGTAACTCCGCATTACGAATTCACGATGTCGAGCTACATCGGCTACGGTCGCTTCATCAGCGAAATGGACGTGCAACAACGCGCGAACGTCTGCGTGCTTGGGCGCGATGTCGTTAAGGCGCTCTTTCCTTACGAGGATCCGTTGGAGAAAGAATTGAAGATTGCGGGCCGTCCGTTTCTGGTTGTGGGCGTGATGGAGCCGCTCGGTCAAATCCTGGGTCAATCGCGCGACAATCAGCTCTATATCCCGGTCACCACTTTTCAGAAGTATTATCCCGAGATAACTTTTCCTGAGAGCATCTTTGGAATTTTTGTGCGTCCGATCTCCAGAGCGCACGTCAAATCTGCGATTGATGAAATCACGGACATTCTGCGCCGCCGCCGCCAGGTGTCTGCCAGCCAGCCCAACAACTTCGGCATTTCGTCGCAGGATGCGCTGCTTGATGTCTACAACCAATTAACTGGGGCAACTTATCTAGTGTTGACCGC